>NZ_JBICHO010000089.1:0-6784 GCF_043100905.1 Rhodopirellula sp. JB055
GTTTGACTCGTCAGCGAGAGGAAGCGGCTCGCAAGTGGTACGAGGAACACGGAAAAGAGTACAAGGATCTGAACGCTCGCAAGAACGACCCGGACGCTGAAAAGCCACCTCGCGCGGTCGGTTTGAGCGAGATGGAACAGGGCCGTTTGAAAGTTCGTGAGCAGGACGTCTGGATTTGGAACCGGCGTTTGGAACGCTATCAACCGATGGTGCAAACCGTCATCAACGCGCAAGACACCTGGATGAACGCGAGAAAGTTGCGAGCACCTGCCAAGATCAAAGAGGATTGGCGGCCGGAATCGTTCATCTTCAATGGCGGTTCGTTGGCGGCTCCTGGCGACCCGGTGACACCAGGCGTGCTGAGCGGTTGCAATCTGCCAGTCGAAGGTGCACCAAAGGATGATCCGTATGCCTTGCCGGACACGCTCAACGGACGCCGTCTGGCGCTCGCGAAATGGATTGCTCATCCCGACAACCCGATGAGCACGCGATCGATCGTCAACCGGATCTGGCAGTATCACTTTGGACGCGGCATCGTTGCCACGCCGAACAACTTTGGCGTCAAAGGTTCTGCACCGACTCATCCGGAATTGTTGGACTGGATGGCGGACAAGTTTGTGAAAGATGGTTGGTCGATCAAGTCGATGCATCGATTGATTCTGAAATCGGACGCATATCGTCGTAGCACCGAGCATCCGAATGCGGACAAAGATCCCGACAACACTTGGTTCGCCCGGTTCTCGCCTCGTCGGATGACGGCGGAAGAGATTCGCGACAGTTTGTTGGCGGTGACCGGTGAATTGAATCCAGAGGTCGGTGGCTTGCCCGCCCGTCCCGAGATCAACATGGAAGTCGCGTTGGAACCGCGAATGATTCAGTTCTCCATCGCACCCGCGTACCTGCCTTCGCGAACGCCAGAAGAACGAAATCGTCGATCGATCTATTCGTATCGAGTTCGCGGCCAAGCGGACCCGTTCTTGGAGGTGTTGAATAAACCCAACCCGAACGACTCGGCAGATGTACGTGATGCGGCATCGGTTTCGCCTCAGGCATTCACGTTGCTCAATAGCGACGTGATGACGGACCGATCGATCGCCATGTCGGTGCGACTGCAGCGCGAATCGGATCAACTGACAGATCGGATCAACCGAGCGTTTGAACTGACGTTGGGACGTTTGCCCACCGAGACTCAAATGAAGCGAATGAAACGGTATGTGCAAGACATGACCGAATATCACTCGCAAATCAAGCCGAAGCCACGAACCTATCCCACCGAGATCACACGTTCTTTGGTTGAAGAATTTTCGGGCCGTCCGTTCGAGTACACCGAATGGTTGCCCTCATTCGAGGACTACCAAAGTGATTTGAAACCGTGGGAAGTGGACGCGAAAACACGAGCTCTCGCCGACATGTGTTTGGTGTTGTTCAACGCGAACGAGTTCGTGTTCATCGACTGATGTTCTCGTGACTGGTGCCTGGACGATCATGTTTGGGCACGCCCAAAGAACGAATGCGAGCCCGCTTGACGCCGAAAACGGTGTTGAGCGGGCTTTTTTGTGTTCGGTGAGCGTTGAAGTGTTGAATTTCGCTGTCGGATTTCGTTAGCGGATGGCAATTGGCACTGGACGTGCTGGTAGTCTACCTTGAACATTCCAATTGGCTCGCATTGATGGATTCGTATGGTGACTTCTTCCACAGGATTGGATTCCGTTGAAAAATTGGCGTTTGGGAACGCATATGATTGCACCGAGTTGGATCGGGAGTCGGTCGTCGAGCTTCATCGGGGCTTCTTGAGTGAGCCAATGACGCTTCCGTCGAAGTACTTCTACGATCAGTCCGGTTCCGAACTGTTCGATGCAATCTGTGAACTCGATGAGTACTACCCCACGAGGACTGAAGCGTCGATCATGCGACGTAACATCAATGAGATGGTGTCGGCGATCGGTTCTGCGAATCGCTTGATTGAGTATGGCAGCGGCAGTAGTTTGAAAACTCGATTGCTGCTGGAAAAGATGCAGAAGGATGTGACTTACGTTCCCGTCGATATTTCGGGCGACTACTTGGAAACAGTCGCAAAGCGATTGCGCCGCGATTTTCCGAAACGACGTATTGAACCGATCGCCGCGGATTTCACGCTCCCGTTTCAGCTTCCGCATTCCGATACGCCTCGGAATCGGGACGTGGTTTATTTTCCCGGTTCAACGATTGGCAATTTCAAACCGGCGTTCGCGGCGACGTTGTTGTCACAAATGAGGAATCAAGTCGGGAAGGGCGGAGGTTTGTTGATCGGTTTCGATCTGCAGAAGGATCCCGCGGTGTTGGAAGCCGCCTACGATGATCGACGAGGAGTGACGGCACTATTCAATTTGAATTTGCTGCGGCACCTCAATCGGGTCGCTGGCGGAGACTTCGATTTGGAAGCCTACCGGCACATCGCTGTTTACAACGATCGTGAGCATCGCATTGAAATGCACCTCGAAAGTTGTCGCGAGCAAACCGTCACTTTGGCTGGACGCACACGGACTCTCGAGAAATCCGAACGAATTCTGACTGAGCTCTCTCACAAGTACACCGTCAGCGGTTTCACCGAGATGGCTGCTGCGAGCGGTTGGAAACGAGAGGAAATTTGGATGGACGCGAAGGAGTATTTTGCCGTGGGGATGTTCCGGTCGTGAACGATTCGATGCTGGATGCCTATCGCCAAGTCCGCGAACATTCGAGGTCCATTTGTGCTCCGTTGGAGACCGAGGACTACGTGATCCAGTCAATGTCGGACGTCTCGCCAACTCGATGGCATCTGGCTCACACGACTTGGTTCTTTGAAACGTTTTGCTTGAAGAATTTGCCAGATTATCAACCTGAGCAGCCTGCTTTTGAGGTGTTGTTCAATTCGTATTACAACGCCGTGGGCGAGCAGTTCCCTCGTGCGCGACGTGGTTTGCTTTCTCGGCCCACGGTAGCCGAAGTCTGGCGGTATCGAGATCAAGTCGACGAGGCGATGTACGAATTGCTGGGGCGTTCCGATCGCGGTTCGATCGTGACGGACGAAGTGCTGCGGACGGGATTGAACCATGAGCAACAGCATCAGGAATTGATGCTGACGGATTTGTTGCACGTGTTTTCCTGCAATCCGCTTCATCCGGTTTACAGTGCCAACGCGGTAACGGACTGCGATCCCGTCGAGGCGTTGCGTTGGATCGAATCGTCGGCGGAGCGGATTGAATGGATTGGATTTGAAGAGACAGCGGACGACAAATTTTGTTTCGACAATGAGTTGCCTCGTCACCGAGCATTGTTGTCACCGCATGCAATCGCGAATCGATTGGTGACCAATGGCGAGTACCTTGATTTCATCGAGGGCGGCGGCTACGACGATCCTTCGTTTTGGTTGTCTGCCGGATGGGCGATGGTTCAGGCGGAAGGTTGGCGAGCTCCGATGTACTGGCACCTTGGCGAAGAGGGCTGGTACCAGTTCACTCTTGCCGGTTTGAGACCGGTGGATGTGAACGCACCGGTTTGCCACGTGAGCTATTTCGAAGCGGATGCATTTGCGAGGTGGTCGGGGTGTCGATTGCCGACAGAGTTTGAATGGGAGGTCGCGGTTTGCGAATCGGGTGAATCCATTGGGGATGCGTTTGGTTCGCGTTGGCAATGGACGGCATCGGACTACGCCCCGTATCCGAAGTACACGGCTCCTGAGGGAGCAATCGGCGAATACAACGGGAAGTTCATGTGCGGCCAAAAAGTGCTTCGTGGAAGTTCCGTTGCCACACCATCCGGACACGAGCGATTGAGCTACCGAAACTTCTTTCCACCCTCGATGCGTTGGCAGTTCTGCGGGATTCGATTGGCAATGGATCTCGAATGAAGATGCAAGGCAGAGCAGGACGTTTGTTATAAATCTTTCTGTGGTCGGGCGGATGTCTTCGAGCAACCCGGGGAGTACGCGTGAGGAGGCCGTGTTCTTTGGCCCGACGCTGACGGCCCTCCCCGGAATTCTCGCCGAACGCTCGTCTTCCGATCCTTCCCTCGCTCGCCTCTCCTAGGGGGAGGGTGATGATAAACACTCGTCAACACAGTGCTTCACAACCGGACGGCCACAGCGCGGGCGGGGTTCTCAATGCATTGCAAGTACAGCAGTTGAAGCTGCACGACATCTTCGTTCGGGAGGGGGAACTGAGAACCGAGGACGGCGATGTAAACCAGGGCGGCGGCTTCAATCGTTGTGTCTTGAATGGTTAAAGCGACGCGTTCTGTTTGGTGGAGCTCGACGGGCTTGGAAGTCCATCGTACTGGAGACTGTGGCTAGCTTTTCGGCTTGGAGTTCTTTCGGTCAACCCATTGATGACTCGACGCACGATACAGGCTGTGCTTGCCAAGTTTTGAAGCGATTTGATCGCTCAACGCATCCACTTTGGACGACGCGACTTCGCCGGTTTCTTCACCGAACAGATTCATTTGCTTGGGCGCGTCGGCGTCCGTCAAACCACCAAGCGAAATTCCCAGCAGACGGACACTGCGTGGTTCGCGCGAACGCATTTCCAACAGCAACGCTTCCGACACTTGCAGGATTTCGAGTGTGCTGTCGGTGGGAGTGGAGAGTTTGCGAGCTCGGCTGAAGGTCTGAAAATCTTCGCGGCGATATTTCAATGTGATCGTTGACGCCAACCTGCGGGCTCGGCGGAGTCGACGCGCGGTTTGCTCGGACAAGTAGCTGACGACAGCGTTGAGTGATTCGAGATCGGAGATGTCTTCCGCGAAGGTGCGTTCGTGGCCAATGCCTTTCGCTAGGCGGTCGACGACAACTTGCCGGCGGTCGATGCCATTTGCCAAGTTCCAAAGGTGTTCGCCCCAACGTCCAAGTTGCGATCTCAGTTCTTCCGGGGCTTTGACGCGAAGGTCCGCGATGGTGCGGTAGCCCAGTCGTCGCAACTTGGTCTCGCCCACCTTGCCAACACCCCACAATCGAGAAACGGGCAGCGGGTCCAGGAATTCGCGAACGCCGTTGGCGGGAACTTCGACAAACCCGTTGGGTTTCCCGATGTCACTGGCAATCTTGGCAACAAACTTCAACGGCGCGATTCCGACGCTGGCGGGCAAGTCCAACTCACGGCGGATGGTTTCGCGAATGTTTGTTCCGATCGCGCGCGGACATCCGTGTAGGCGAATGGTTCCGGAGACGTCCAAGAACGCTTCGTCCAAAGAGAGCGGTTGAACGACCGGTGTGAAGCGGTGAAAAATTTCCCGGACCGCACGCCCGACACTGGCGTAGTGTTCCAGGCGTCCGCGAATGAATTTCGCGTGGGGGCATAGTTTGACAGCGCGGCTGCCCGGCATCGCAGAGTGGATGCCATACTCGCGAGCTTCATAGGACGCTGCCGTCACCACGCCACGTCCTTCGACACCACCCACCACAACGGGATGACCGCGAAGTTCCGGTCGATCACGTTGTTCAATGGAGGCGTAAAACGCGTCCATGTCGACATGCAGGATCATGCTGTGCGATCGTCTTCAGCGGATTGGGACTGATCCAAATCTGGAATCCCAAGGGAGCCGGTTTCTTCGATCGCCGCCAGTTGTTCGTCTCGTTTTGCAACGTTGCTGCTTTGGCGTTTGGTCCAAGTCGGCGCCATTTGGCGGGCAACGGTCACGGACAACTCCGGTTCGAATGCGTTTTGTTTCAACACCGCCAGGGAATCTGCGAGCGGTCGGGCATCCCTTGTGATCCAATCGGAGATCCCATCGTTGGTTAAAAAGAATGGCGATCGATGATGCCCATGTTCCATGACGGTCGGCAACGCCGGACGCATGATCAACGACATCGTGAAGTGAGCCGTTGAGTCTTCTTCGGGCGACCCGGTGTTCTCGTCGTGGTACCACGTGAAGATGGCCGCGGCGAACAGCGGGGAGTCCGTTGGCACTGCGAAGTCGACTTCGGTGCCCGCTGTTTCACCCCAGTAACACGGTTCGCGAAAACTGGTCATGGGAACAATGCAGCGATGCGATTTGACGGCGGATTTCCAAGGCCACTTTTCCAGGTTTTCTACACGAGCGTTGGTGAGTGGGCGACGTTGAGACTCGGGGGGTTTGCCAAACGGAACCAATCCAAACGCCATCGGGAGAATTTCCTTGGCTCCGGAGCGATTGGTCGCGACGGCGGGCGCCGGTTTGCCGGGGAAGATTTCCTCGGTGAATTCCATCTGCCGAGGCGGGACGGCGTCGAGTGAACGAGCCAACTGGGCAAGGTTGGTCTTGAGGTTGAATCGATTGCACATCCTTCACCTCACCGGCGTGTTTCAAGACGAACAACGCATGCCAGAGAAACGCATGTCTGGGCAACGCTTGTCAGGGCAACAAAGATTCGTGCAGAGAGAATCGAAGCCCGGACTGTGGCAAGCACGCTCTTTCCAGTCGAGCCGGCTCGACTGAACAGGTCAGCCTCGATTTTCGGTGACGAAAGAATCTTCGTGGCGAGCGATTCTACCTGAGAACCGCTTGGTTCGGCGGGCCTGCGTTGGTGCCGTCAAAAGAATTTTGAATGGTGACGCACACGTTATTGATGGCGGAGGGAGCGAAAAAGCTTTTCCGACCCGTTTCATCACGGAGGGTGGCTGAGGGGACTCGAACCCCCGACCTTCGGAATCACAATCCGACGTTCTCGTCACGACGGCCGATTTCGTCCGGACGGGTGACGTCGGCCATCCGGGCGCACCACTCGGTGTGTCTTGACCTGATCCAGAACCTCGCCCGAACGAGCCCGGAACGAGGTGTGCCGATACTGGTT
>NZ_JBICHO010000090.1:0-18582 GCF_043100905.1 Rhodopirellula sp. JB055
GCTGTTTCAGCCCCCACCGCAACCCCGATCACCAATCGCTTCCGCCCGGCCAAGGTCATCATGGCCCTGCCGGCCTACAACGAAGAACAATCGTTGCCGGAGTTGTTGGAACGAATCGGCGAAGCCTTCGCCGACAGTGGCTTGCCTTACGAAGTCGTGATTGTCGACGATGGCAGCAAAGACGACACCGCCAAGATCGCTTCCCAGATGTCGTTTCAAATGCCCATTCACTTGGTGCGTCACGAAGTCAATCAAGGGCTCGGCGTCACCATTCGCGACGGACTCAAAGAAGCGGTCGACCGAGCTGGTGAGCGAGACATCATTGTCACCATGGACGCCGACAACACGCACCCACCCGGACTGATCAACCGGATGGTGCAATCCGTCCACGAAGGATGCGATTGCGTGATCGCATCGCGATTCCAAAATGGTTCGCGAGTCGTGGGCGTTCCGATCGAGCGTCACTTCCTCAGCATCGGGGCTCGTGCGCTGTTCACGGTGCTGTTCCCGACACGCGGAGTTCGCGATTACACATCCGGATACCGAGCTTACCGAGCATCGGCACTGCGGGACGCGTTCCAGCACTACGGCGATGACTTCGTTGGCGAAACCGGATTTTCTTGCATGGCGGATATCCTGCTGAAACTTCGCAAACAAGGCTGCGTGTTTGGGGAATCCCCTTTGCGTCTGCGATACGATCAAAAGGGTGGCGACAGCAAAATGCAAGTCTTCAAGACGATCTGGCTGACCCTCAAGATGCTCGGTCGCCATCGCGTCTCAGGAACCTGATTGATGTCGGTTGCCTCCCCATCCAACCCAGCGTCTGAGTCCTCGACCGCCAACCAGTCCAACTCTTCCCACGACGGCTCCCCCAGTTCGCGTTGGTTGGTCATCGGTGGCGGCGTGATGGGATTGCAAGTCGCTCGTGACCTCATCGAACGCGGCCAAAAAGTCACAATCGCCGAAGCCGCATCCACCTTTGGCGGATTGACCAGTGCCTGGAATCTGGGCGATGTGATCTGGGACCGCTTCTATCACGTGACCCTGCTCAGCGACACCAAACTGCGAGACCTCCTGACCGATTTGGGTCTGGAATCTCAAATGGACTGGGTGGAAACCAAAACCGGTTTCTACTCGGGTGGCAAACTGATTTCGATGAGCAACACGGCGGAGTTCCTGAAATTCCCGCCACTGAACTTGATTCAAAAGCTGCGGCTTGGCGGCACGATCTTTTACGCGTCCAAGATCAAAAATTGGCGTCGACTCGAAAAACTGTCGGTTGAAAAGTGGCTGCGTCGTTGGTCCGGCAACGGCGTCTTCGAAAAAATTTGGCAACCGCTTCTGCAAGCCAAACTGGGCGAGGCTTACAAGCAAACCTCCGCCGCGTTCATTTGGGCGCACACCGCTCGGATGTACAAAGCCCGCCGCAGTGGCATGAAAACGGAAATGTTCGGCTATGTGCCCGGCGGCTACGCGACGATCCTGGACAAATGGGTTGGCTGGCTGAAAGAACGTGGCGCTGAAACGCTGGTCTCATCGCCGGCTCGCCAAGTCCGCAAGCTGGACAACGGTGAGTTCGAAGTCGACTTCGGCGACGGACGCGTACAGAAATTCGACAACGTCGTCTCCACCATCGCTTCGCCGGTGATCGCCGACACGGTGCCCCAACTGTCCGACGAAGAAAAGAACCGCCATCGCGGGATTCGATATCTCGGCGTGGTTTGCGCGTCGATGCTGATGAAAAAACCGATCAGCGAATACTACGTGACGAACATCACCGACACGTGGGTGCCGCTGACCGCCGTGATTGAAATGTCCACGATCGTGAACCCGGACAAACAACTCGGTGGCAATCACTTGGTCTATTTGCCCAAATACTTGCCCGATGACCACGAGGGTCTGAACGAATCCGACGAAGACTACAAAGAGAAATGCCTGTCGACGCTCGAAAAGATGTACGACCATTTCTCTCGCGATCAAGTTCTCGATTTCAAGATCGCGCGTGCCAAGTACGTCGCGGCGCTGGCCACGATTGATTACTCGACTCGCTTGCCCGACATTGTGACCAGCGTCCCAGGCTTCTACGCTTTGAACTCCGCTCACATCGTCAAAGGCAATCTGAACGTCAACGAGACGATCACGCTTGGCGAAGAAAAGTTCTCCGAAGAAGTCTGGCCGGACTATCAACGTCGCGTTGCGAAATGAATGAACCAACATGCCACACGCCGCTCCTTCTCGATTGCTCGGCGTGTTGCTTGCCGGAGGACTTTCGTCGCGAATGGGAACGCCCAAGGCCTTGCTGCCACATCCAAGTGGCGGCACGTTTCTGACACACAGCCTGGACCGATTGCGATCGGTTTGCGAAGAAGAAGTGGCGGTCAGTTTGGCGTCCGAGAACCATCGTGTGGAGCTTCAACTGCCGCCCTCCGTCCCAGCTTTGTTCGATTCCCAACCTGCCCAGGGACCAGCGGTAGGGGTGTGGGTTGCGCTGCAATATGCGGCGTCAAGCAGTTTTGCCGGGTGCCTATTCACACCCGTGGACCTTCCCAACTTGTTGGCCGATGATCTGTTGTCGTTGGTTCACGCTTGGCGTGAATCACCGGGGCGAATCGTGCTGGCGCAGCAAGCCGAACCGGAGCGTCTGCAACCGTTGGTGGGCATCTATCCCGTCGACTGCGTGGACCAAATCCAACGTGTCGTCGAATCCGAACACCGCAGTCTGTATCGTACCCTGCAGACGACCGACCACCGTACCGTTGCAATTTCGCGAGAACGACTTCGCAACGTCAACACGCCCGCTGACTTGGGCCCTTCTTTCGACAACACCTGATTGAACCAATATGAACGCCGTGTCCCCTTTCGCGTTCGACTCACCCGATCAAGCCATCCAGGCTCTCGCTCAGCAAATCACTGCGACGGACATCGAGAACGTGGACTTCGGATCGTCGCTTGCCTCCCTGCGTTCGGTTCATCGCCGCATTCTCGCGGAACCCATTTTGGCGGACCGAGACAGCCCCGCGGCCGATGTTTCCGCGATGGACGGGTACGCGATCTGCAAGTCCGACTTGCCGCTTGACGGCGTCATCGAGGTGACCGGCGAGAGCATCCCTGGTTCGCCACCTCCGTCGCGTTCCGAAACCGGGATCATCCGAATCTTCACCGGAGCAATCGTCCCCGAGGGTTGCGACCGAGTCATCCAGCGAGAGCACACCGAAGAACTCGCTGGCACTTCGGCAGACCATTCCAACTCGATGGGTCAAATTCGCTGGACCGAACGAGCCCGCTCCATTCCCTCGGGATCCAACATCCGTCGCCAAGGAGAAAACCTGACCGCGGGATCCGTTGCCATTCCCGCAGGCCTGGAACTCACTTCACCGCGTCTGGCTGCGTTGACCAACTTTGGTGTTCAACGATTGAAAGTCCACCGCCCGGTCCGTGTCGCCGTGCTGACGACCGGCGACGAATTGGCGTCCGCCTCATCAGAAAACGAACCCCCGCTTCCTCCTTGGAAGATTCGCAACAGCAATGCGTCGGCGCTGGTCGGCTTGCTGGCCAATCAACCTTGGATCGACTGCGTATCACCAATTCATGCGGTCGACGAACCAAGCGTTCTGCGAGCGTCTGTGCTGCAGGCGATCGAGCATCACGATGTGGTACTGATGACCGGTGGGGTCTCGATGGGCGACTACGACTATGTGCCTCGAATCTTGCAAGAAGTCGGCGCCGAGATTGTCTTTCACAAACTTCCGTTGCGTCCTGGCAAACCGATCTTGGGTGCGATTCACAGCAGCCCAACCGGATCCACACTGATCCTGGGCCTGCCCGGCAACCCTGTCAGCGCGACCATGGGCGCCCGTCGTTTCGCGATGCCGCTGATTCGAAAATTCGCTGGCATACGCGACTGGGCCGAACGGCCACCGCACGTGACGATTCAGGAAATCGGCGAGAAGACATTGCCGCTGCACTGGATGCGTGGCGTCCGAATGATCCAGCCCGGTGTTGCGGAACTCGTGCTCGGCAAGGGATCAGGTGACCTGGCAACGCTCGCCCTGACCGATGGCTTCATTGAAATGCCACCTGATGCCAATCACCCCGGGCCCTGGCCGTACTTTGCCTGGTAACGCATTCCGCTAAACAGATCCGCAAGAATGATCACTCACGACCAAGTCAGCCGCTTGGTCGTGAGCCCGGGACAGTGAGTGAAAACCGTTACCAATGCCGACGGCTCATCAACGTGATGACACCAGCGGACCTGCTTAGCGTTCGCGATTCCCCAGAAAAACGCCCGAGCATCGGAATGCTCGAGCGTTCTTGAATGCCATCAAGGAAGCAAGAATCAGGCGAACTGATATCCTTCTTCGCCGTGATCTGAAATGTCCAAACCGCGTTGTTCGCTTTCAGCAGGAACTCGCAAACCGATGAAGACGTCGATCAGTTTGAGAAGGATCAAACTTCCCAATCCTGCGAACACATAGGTGACCAACACGGCAACGATTTGGCCGATGACCAACGTGAAGTCGCCGCCCGATTCGATCAATCCGATCGGCACACCGTCGCTGACGTCCCAGGCCGCACGAGTCGCGAAAACTCCGGTCAGAACTGCACCAAGCGTTCCTCCCACACCGTGGACCCCAAACGCATCCAAGGCATCGTCGTAGCGGAGTTTGTGCTTCAACGTCGAACAGGCCCAGTAACAAATGCCACCGGCCATCGCCCCCATGATCAAAGCCGGCATCGGCTGCACAAATCCTGCGGCGGGAGTGATGCAAACCAATCCTGCAACGGCACCACTGCTGGCACCGAGCACCGTTGGTTTCCCCAACACCAACCATTCCAGCATCACCCAGGCAACCGCTCCGGCAGCAGCCGAGAAGTGAGTCACTGCGAAGGCACTGGCCGTCAAATCATCCGATGCCAATTCACTGCCGGCATTGAAACCGAACCATCCGACCCACAACATCGCTGCACCCAGTGCGGTGTAAGTCAGGTTGTGCGGCTGCAACGGTTCGCGTGGGTAACCCATTCGAGGACCGATCAGCAACGCGGCAACCAACGCCGAGATTCCACTGCTGATATGCACGACTGTTCCGCCGGCAAAGTCCAGTGCGCCGCCCGCCAAGGCTTTGTCACCAGCGAAGTACGACAACGGGCCTTCATCCCAAACCCAGTGGGTCAGCGGGCAGTAAATGAACGTTCCCCAGAGGATCGAAAAGACCACCATCGCGCTGAACTTCATCCGTTCCGCGAACGCACCGCAGATCAAAGCAGGCGTGATGATGAAGAACATCCCTTGGAACAACATGTGAGTCAGTCGGGTCATCGTGCCTTCCATCGGCGTGATGGCTTTGCCCAAATCATCGTCCCAGTACCGCTGGACACCTTCCATGAACAAGTAGTCCGTGTTGCCGAACCAGCCCCCTGCCCCGCCGAAGGCGAACGAGTAACCATACAGAGCCCAAAGCACTGTCATCATCCCCATCAAGAAGATGCACTGCATCATCACGCTGAGAACGTTCTTGCGGCGAACCAATCCGCCATAGAACATGGCCAGTCCCGGTGCCGTCATGAACAAAACCAACGCACAACAAATCAGCATCCAACCGTTGTGCCCGGCCAGCAATGCCTCGTCGACTCCCGCTTGCAGGCTTTCCAACGTCGGGGCTTCGGATTCGTCGGCTGCTTCCGCTTCTGCAACGGGAACTTCCGATTCCGTGAGTGAATTTTCAGGTGTCGAAGTTTCAGCGACAGTGGCTTCTGCCACCTCGTCCTGTGCCACCAACGTCGAAACCGGCAATCCGGTCAGGGGCACTCCAAGGATGCATGTGAGCAAACAAACGACAACCAACACGCGTGACAACATTTCGGGGCAGTCTCCAGTGACAAGTCGATGGGGAGGATGGACCATGACACACCAGCTTGCGTTGATGCGGCCTGTGGGGAGGGCACACGCTTGCGTTGCAGTGATTTCGCGGCACGAATTGACGCCCCGAACCCACGTCGGTCGAGCAGGTTCTCTTCCGACGAGCAAGCGGACCGCAATCGACACGTGCGTTCATCATGATTTCCGGTAGAATACGGTCACGATCCAACCCGGGACACCCTGCCCCGCGCCGCAAAGGTGTCTTCTTGACCTCAACCATGCCCTTTCGCGGCCCTCGCACCCTTTCTGTGGCCTCATGCGTTCCCCATCGTTGATTCACCAAAGCACGAAAATCGCTGGTTTTGGGTTGTTCTTCGCTCTCTTCCAGGTCGCTCATGCAGCCCCCCCGGAGGAAATTGTCGCTCAAATTGAAAGCTTGTCCAGCGATTCATATTTGAGACGAGAAAACGCGACCGAAGCCCTGCTCAAATCAGGCCCTGCGGCGATCGAACCGCTGGTGGAGGTTCTCGAACGAGGCGATCTGGAAACCACTCAACGAGCAATCGGAATTTTGCAATCGATGGCGATGGAACGCCCGATTCTCGAAGGCGAATCGGAGCATCCCAAACTGGCTCGCCCCAATCCCAACGAACCCGATGCCTGGGAAACATTGCTGATGCTTTCCACGATGGGCGGCAGTCGTGGTGAACGAGCCACCATGGCTGTGGAAGAAATCACTCAAGTCCGTCGGGCGCAGACCATCCAAACGCTGTCGCTCCAAGAAGCCTACATCGGCGTCAAAGAATTCGTTTACGGCGCGACCTCCAACCTGCAACGGGTCGTTGAAATCACGGGCGCCTACCAGGGCGACGACTCTCTGTTGGAATTGCTTCGCTGGATCGACAAGGTCGAGTTCGCTCGCATCGAAGGCCCCGCAATTCGGAAGGGTGTGCTGAAGGGCGTGACCCAAATGCCCGACCTCAAGACCCTGTCGCTGCTTTATGGCGAGATCGACCTGGAAACGATGAAGGTCATCGGTGACCTCGATTCGATCGATCACTTGGAGTTCCGTTACGTCCCGCTGAACGACGAACTGCTGGACGCCATCGCGACACTTCCCATTCGCATCTCGCTCACGCTCAATGGCACCGACCTGTCCTCCGACCAAGTCGACGCACTGCGGCAAACCTTGCCGGGCCTGAACATCGAATTCAAACGGGGCGGCTTCTTGGGCGTCCGCTGCAACGATTCGTTCAATGAATGCATCATTCAAAGTGTGGTCGAAGGAAGCGGCGCTGAAGTCGCCGGCCTGCTTCCCAACGATGTCATCATTCGAGCCAACGGCGAACCGATCCGAAAATTCGCGGACTTGCAAGCCGTCATCAACACGCGAGACCCCGGACAAAACATTCGCATCGGCTACCGACGACATAACGTCGAGTATGAAACCGATGCGAAACTTGGCAAACTGACAGAACCCAACTGACCGCCCTCAATCGACGAACTGCTCACGCACATCTTCCCTTCCTCGCATTCGTAAAACACCATCGACACCGAAGCCCCGCAGATCGATTCCGGCAACTGGCGTGATTCCAACTGGCGGTCTCGAATGCGCAAGCGACTGCTGACTTGGTTCTCAGAAAACGCTCGTGACCTGCCCTGGCGACGCGACCACTCGCCGTACCGGGTCTGGATCAGCGAGATCATGTGCCAACAAACTCAGGTGGCCACGGTACTGCCGTACTTTGAACGGTTTCTCAGCACCTACCCAACGATTCGCGATTTGGCAGGCGCCGACGAAAACCAACTGATGCGAATGTGGGAAGGGCTGGGGTACTACCGCCGGGCCAGATCATTGCATGCGGCAGCGAAGAAAATGGCGACCGAACACGATGGCGAGTTCCCGGACTCATTCGAAGACGTGTTGGCTCTTCCCGGAATTGGTCGCTACACGGCGGGAGCGATCCTGTCGATTTCTCGCAACGAAGCGTTCCCGATTTTGGAAGGCAACACGCAACGCGTTTTCAGTCGCTGGATCGGACTGACCACGCCGCCAACCGAAAAGCCAGCTCAAGCGAGGCTTTGGGAACTGTCCGACAAAATGCTGCCCCGGCGCAAAGCCGCCGACCGCGCCAACGGACCAGCGGGATTCAACCAAGCCGCGATGGAATTGGGCGCGTTGATCTGCTCCCCAAGGTCACCCAAGTGCACCGAGTGTCCTGTCGCGACAATGTGCCACGCCAATCAAATGGGACTTCAAGATGAAATTCCAGGCAAGATCAGCAAGGTCCAATACGAGTCACGCACCGAGATGGCGGTCGTGATTTCGCATGACGGTCGGTACCTCGTTCGAACGATCCCCGAAGGAGTCCGATTCGCTGGGATGATCGACTTCCCTCGAGCGGGTCCTCCCGAAGCCGGCGACGTGGTGGAAATGGAATCGTGGCTGGCAGCCCAAATCGGCAGCGACGTGACCATCGGAATGCGTATCAAAACCATCAAACATGCCGTCACGCGCTACCGAATGACACTGCACATTCACCTCGCGGACCTAGCGATCGCAAGTGCTTCCAAACAGCAACCTGGGCCGCTACCGGATTCCTGGCAATGGGCAACCGTCGATGAATTGGCAGACATGCCGATGAGCGTGACCGGACGCAAAATCGTCGGTTTGCTCGACCGTCCCCAGCGTTCTCTTTTCTCGGAACTCTGAGTCTCCCGCCAGACCGAGAGGGGACCTGGTCACGGTTGGATCCCAATCCGAATCCACCTGAATCCAGTCACATGCGATGGCGGAGATGCTAAACTATGACTCCTGCCTCGATGCGAAAAACCAACGTGTTTTGTGCCGTCTTCTGACTGATTCCTCCGCCGCGACGGATGTCTGAGGAATGCAAACGCCGTTGTCCGCCCGATCCTTCGTTTCAACGATGCCTTCCAACAAATCTTGATTTCACCATGACCATTCATCGCTTCTTGATGTGCGCCGCGGCGACTTTGGTTGCCGCCAGCCCCACCGCCTTCGCCGCGGAAACCGTTTCGCTGGGCGACCCAACACTCACCGCCGGAATCCCTGGCGATGGCCCACTCACGTTGGAACAAGCCCAACGGTTTTTGGCTGATTCAAAGAACCACGTCGAACTGGACGTCCAACTTCCCCGAGGCCTCGATGCCGCCGCGGGCAACATTCATATCCCAGAAGACAACCCGATGACTCGGGCCAAGATTGAACTGGGGCGTCAACTGTACTTTGACCCGCGATTGTCGGCCGATGGCACGATCTCGTGCGCCACCTGTCACGCCGCCGAAACCGGTTGGGGCGCCCCCACGCAATTCGGTGTGGGGATCGGCGGCCAAACCGGCAACCGCAACTCCCCCGTCTCGTTCAATCGCATCCTCAGCAAACACCAATTCCATGACGGCCGCGCCGCATCGTTGGAAGAGCAAGCCGTGGGACCGATCGCCAACCCCATCGAAATGGGAAACACCCACGACGTCTGCGTGAAGACGCTGGCGGACAACGCGATCTACAAAGCCCAGTTCGATAAGATCTTCGAGGACGGCGTGACGATCGACAATGTTGGCAAGGCACTCGCGACTTTCGAACGAGCCATCGTGACCGGACCGGCCCCTTACGATTACTACGCCCCGCTGTCAGCGTTTGAAAAAACGTTCGCAGAGGATTTGGAATACCTCGACGAAGAACCCGAATTGGCTGAGCAATACGAAAAGCTCAAAGCGGAAGCTGCCAAGAACCCCATGACTGAATCGTCCATTCGTGGCATGGAACTGACGTTCGGCAAAGCCAACTGCACCGCTTGTCACGCTGGTGCCAACTTCACCGACGAACAATTCCACAACCTCGGTGTGGGCATGGACGCCGAAAAACCTGACCTGGGACGATACGAGATCACCAAAGACGAAAAGGATCGCGGTGCGTTCAAAACCCCAACGATGCGAAACGTCGCTGACTCAGCCCCCTACATGCACGATGGTAGCCAGGAAACACTAGAAGAAGTCATCGAGTGGTACAACAAAGGCGGCCACCCCAACCCTTACCTCAGCGACAAGATGAAACCGCTGAACCTGACCGAGCAAGAAAAAGCAGACTTGGTCGAATTCATGCGTCAGGGATTGCAAAGCGATTTCCCCGTCATCGAAACAGGCCGCTTGCCAGCCGATGGCTGATCAGCAAACAAACAACTTGCAGCGAACCTGTAGCTCGGTGGTCTCCACCGAGAACGAGGTCGTGCAGTTTTAAAATGCTCCCCCCAAACTTCGTATCGGGAGAGGTACGCCGCGTGTCAATCCGCCGAAAAGCGGCACTTAAAAACTACACAACCGAGAATCACGGCGGGGACCGCCGTGCCACAGCACATCACGCCTTGCGTTGTTCCAAAGCACCGGCTCATTCACAAGCAATCGATCTGTAGCTCGGTGGTCCCCCACCGAGACTCACGGCGGGGACCGCCGTGCTACAGCACTTCACGCCTCGCGTTGTTCCAAAGCATCGAGCCTACATGATGTCTTCGGCGGGTTTGTTTCGCCGACGAGCGACTCCGGTGTCCGCCGCGGCTTTCGCGACCGCTTGGGCGACCACTTTCGAGACGCGGCGGTCAAACACGCTGGGGATCACGTAGTCGTCCAACAGATCCGATTCCGGAATGGTCGCCGCGATGGCTTCTGCGGCCGCCAACTTCATCTCGTTGTTGATCGTGGTCGCTCGCACGTCCAAAACCCCGCGGAACAATCCAGGGAAGCACAACACGTTGTTGATCTGGTTGGGGAAATCGCTTCGCCCCGTCGCCATGATGCGAACGTGAGGCGCCGCTTTGCTGGGCAGGATTTCTGGATCCGGGTTCGCAAGCGCAAACACAATCGGATCATCCGCCATCGCTGCGACGTCTTCGGTCTGCAGAACATTCGGTGCGGAAACGCCTACGAACACGTCGGCGTCTCGGATGACTTCGGACAACTTACCCGCCGCACCTCGTGGATTGGTGTTGTCAGCGATCCATTGCTTGGATGCATCCGGTTGGCTGGGTTCTCCCGCGTGGATCGCTCCATCGCGATCACAGACGACGATGTCTTTTGCACCGGAGATCAACAGCAACTTCACGATCGCGGTGCCCGCAGCCCCGGCTCCGTTGACCACGATGCGAACGTCGGGAAGCGTCTTGCCAACACGAAGTAAGCTGTTCTTCAAACCGGCCAGCACCACAATCGCGGTGCCGTGTTGATCGTCGTGGAAGACCGGAATTTCCAGTTCCTTGTCCAGTCGTTCTTCGATCTCGATGCAGCGAGGTGCCGAGATGTCTTCCAAGTTGACTCCGCCAAACGTCGGTGCCAACTGGCGAACGGTTTCGATGATCGCTTCCGTGTCTTGGGTGTCCAAGCAAATTGGAAACGCGTCCACGTTCGCGAATTCTTTGAACAGCATCGCTTTGCCTTCCATGACAGGCATGGCAGCGCGTGGCCCGATGTTGCCCAGTCCCAAAACTGCCGAACCGTCGCTGACCACAGCGACGGTGTTTTGACGAATGGTCAGCGCAAACGACGAATCAGCGTCTTCCGCGATGGCGTTGCAAACCCGAGCAACACCCGGCGTGTAAGCCATCGACAAATCGTCTCGAGTTTTGATCGGCATCTTCGGCAAGACTTCGATTTTCCCGCCGAGGTGCATCAGGAACACACGGTCGGAGGTGTGCACCACCTCGACCTCTTCCACCGTTCTCAGGTGCTCAACAATCCGTTTGCCGTGATCGACATCGCGAGCGTTGACCGTGAAGTCACGGGAGATTTTTCCGCCACGAATGTTGACAATGTCGACCGCGCCAATGGCTCCATCCGCTTCGCCGATTGCCGTGGTGATTTTCCCCATCGCGCCGGGCGAATCAGTGTAGCGCAGGCGGATTGTGAGTGCGTAAGACGGACTGTGCTGGTTCATCGTGGCGAGTCATCCTTCAATGGATGGGACGTCGGTGGTCGGGTCAAAGAGCTGAACTTGTACCACGCCGCCGGAATCACGTCATTGCCAGAGTGACTCGCGTCCCGGCAACCAACCCAAGGTGCAGACCTGTGCTACTCACCGCACACCCACAGAACGATGCACCAGGCCCGGAAGGGCCCACACAGCCCTTGCCGGGGCCATCAGGCCCCGGAGGATCCCCCCAAAAACGCAAAACCCCGAAGGGGTGACACAGCCAGCCCCGCTCTGCCGACCCTCCGGCCTGTGTCATTCCTCCAAGCCAAGTGGCGAGCTGAACTGCCACTCAAGTATCGTATCTGATTTTGCCATGACGCTGCGAGCGACTGATTTTGTCCAGGCTATAGAGTCCCGCCAAGACAAACTCGACGCACGAAGCTCGCATCGCTTCATTCTCACTCGCATTGACCTCGAACGCCCGATCCCAAGCCGGCGGGACGTGTTGCAACCGTTCCGCGTACTCACTGCTCGGCAACATCGTTCCGACTTCGACGCGAACGCCACCACGGAAGATCTCCGCGATCTCGGCCAACCCATGCTCCTCGATGTACTCCGCGAAAACGGTTCGGATGGCTTCCGCGATCACGGAATCGATGACCTGCTTTTCGGTCATTTGATGGGTGCCCATCAAATCCAGTTCCAACTTGCCGAGACTGCTGGCATAGAGATGTCCCAGGTCACTGATTCGGGGCACCGCAGGATTTTCGCCATGCACGATCCCGCGTTGGCGAGCCGAGGCGACGATCGTCCGAAAATTCGCCAACGAGAACCTAGCCGACACACCAGAAGCCTGGTCGATGTACTTGCTCTGCCGGGCTTGATTCGTGATTTCTTCGATGATTTGGTACATGAACAAAGGCACGTGCACCGGGTATTCGCCGCTCAAGTCGTCGCCGACTTCCTGCTGCAAAATCTCGATTCCCTGCATCCGTTCGCGGGGATAGTGCGTCTGCACGATTGTCCCGATCCGGTCCTTCAACTGCGGGATGACCTTGCCCGAGCGGTTGTAAGTCGACGGGTTGGCCGAGAACAGAATCATCACGTCCAAGTCAAATCGAATCGGGTAGCCACGAATTTGCACATCGCGTTCTTCGAGAATGTTGAACAAACCAACCTGGACCAAATCATCCAGTTCAGGCAATTCGTTCATCGCGAAAATTCCGCGGTGCATTCGTGGGATCAAGCCGAACGACAGCGCCTCCTCCGCACTCATGCTGACTCCGCCTGTCAATTTCGCGGGGTCGATTTCACCGATGATGTCGGCGAACTTCGTTCCCGGAGACAAACGTTCCGCATAGCGATCCTTTCGATGCCACCACCCGATATGAATGTCTTCGGGTGAGTGCTCGGCGACCAATCGCTTCCCAAGCGACGTGATCGGATTCAGCGGGTCTTCGTGAATCGGCAAATCTGGATGATCAATGTACGGAACCCAAGGATCCAAGAATTGAACCAACTGCCGCATGATCCGGCTTTTCGCCTGCCCTTTTTCGCCCATGAACAACATGTCGTGGCCGGCCAGCAGCGCCAGGCTGATTTCCGGAATCACCGTGTCTTCGTAGCCGACGATTCCTGGAAACAGGTCCTCTCGATCGGCCAACATTCGCGAAAAGTTGTCGCGAATCTCTTGCTTGACCGTCTTGGATTTCCAACCGCTGTCGATCAATTGCTGCAAATTGCGGGCTTCAGGAACATCCATTTGGATTTGATCAGGGCTTGGCACAGAGCTGGTCACGTGTGGGCTCGGGGAAAAAAGGCGTCGGTGCTGGGGGGCGACTTCAAGAGCTGGAGGGTCAAATTCCAGAACGTGAATCACGTCTGAACCAATCGTATGCAACTGGGGAGGGCCTTGGTTCGAACAACTCGGCGGAATCGGTGACTCTTTCGGAATTGATGCAAACCGCCCCTCAAAGCCTCGAATCGAGTAAAAGGCCATTGAAAGCGGGACTTTTGGGGCCAGGACGCGTTGACGGAACCCACGTCAGGTGCTTATCTTTCGCGGTTTGAAATTCGTCCACACCACCCATTCCAAGATCGCCCGTTCGCGGGCTTGTCTGCCATGGCCGTCCCAAAACGCAAGCACTCCAACAGCCGTACCGGCAAACGCCGCGCCCACGATCACTTGAAAAAACGTCAAGTGACGTACTGCCCCCAGTGCAGCACCGCTGTGCCGACGCACGTTGTTTGCCCGAAATGTGGTTATTACCAAGGTCGCACCGTCGTTGAAACGACCGACCAGTAATCTCAACCACCACAGAACAACGAACTGAGTACGACCTGCAGTGAGTCTCGACGCCACCAAACCAGCGATCCTGTTCCCCGGCCAAGGTGCTCAGACGCCTGGCATGGGAGCATGGTTGTGCGCGGAATATTCCCTCGCCAACGAACTGTTTGCAGAAGCAGGCGAGGTGCTGGGTTACGATCTGAAGTCTCTGTGCACGGACGGTCCTGCCGAAAAGCTGAACGAAACCGTCCACAGTCAACCAGCGTTGTTTGTGGTGGGTGTTGCGGCCGCACGTGTTCACGATGACCTGAACCCGGAACTGGCAAAGAAAATCGTTGCCGCCGCCGGACTCAGCTTGGGTGAGTACACCGCCGTCTGCTACGCCGGCGGCGTTTCCTTCGCCGACGGCTTGAAATTGGTCCAGAAACGCGGCGAAGCCATGCAGGCCTGTGCCGACGCAGCCGACTCTGGCATGGCCAGCGTGCTGGGTCTGGATCTCGAAAAGCTGACTGCGGTGTGCGAAGAATGCCGCAGCGGGGACGAAATCCTGCAACCAGCCAACCTTCTGTGCCCAGGCAACATCGCCGTGTCAGGACACCGTTCGGCGCTCGAGCGACTCGAACCAGCCGCCTCTGCCGCGGGCGCGATGAAAGTCGTTCCTCTCAGCGTTGCCGGTGCTTTTCACACTCCCATCATGGATGGCGCAGTGGAACAGCTCACACAGGCTCTAGAAGAGGTCGAGTTGTCGGACACGCGAATTCCCGTGTACAGCAATGTCGACGCGAAACCACACACCTCCGCCGACGAAATTCGCCAGCTTCTGGCTCGCCAAGTCGTCAACCCAGTCCGCTGGGACGATTCGATCAACGCGATGCTCGGTGACGGCGTGGTTGGTTTCTTAGAAGCAGGAACCGGCCGGGTGCTGCGAGGCACGATCAAACGAATCGCTCGCAAAACACCAACCGACGGTTTCGGCGACCAGCCCTGACTTGGTGAAGTCCGCCCCGACGGCTTGAGACGGCCCTCGCACAACCGCTCACGAACGCCGCTGACGCTCGCGTTTCGCAACCATCTTCCCCCTCAACCTTCCAACCCCACAGACTTGCCCCCATGGATCTCTCCCTGTCGGTTGATTTGAAAGATCAAGTCGCCATTGTTACCGGCGCCAGCCAAGGTCTCGGCCGAGCAGTTGCTGTCGCGTTGGGGCAAAACGGAGCGCACGTTGTCTGCGTCGCTCGCAACGCCGAGAAATTGGCCGCCACCGTCGCTGAGATCGAAGCCGCCGGCGGAACAGGCGAAGCCCTGCCGTGCGACGTCACCGATCGCAAAGCAGCCGCGGAAGCCATCGAAGGCACACACAAGAAACACGGGCGACTGGACATCCTAGTCAACAACGCTGGGATCACCCGCGACAAACTGATGCGTGGGATGTCAGACGAAGAGTGGGATTCGGTCATCGCGACGAACCTGACCAGTTGCTTCGTTTGCTGCCGCTCCGCAGCCGGAGTGATGCGTCGCAGCAAGTACGGTCGAATCATCAACATGGCCAGCATTTCAGGCCTGATCGGCAACCCTGGCCAAGCCAATTATTCGGCGAGCAAGGCGGGGATGATCGGAATGACCCGAACGATGAGCAAAGAGCTTGTCTCTCGCGGTGTCACCGTCAACGCCGTCGCTCCCGGATTCATCGCGAGTGAAATGACTGCTGAATTGGGCGAAGTCGTTTTGGAAGAGGTCAAAAAACGAATCCCCGCCAAACGTGTTGGCCAACCAGAGGACGTCGCGGCAGCGGTGTTGTTCCTGGCCAGCCGTGATGCCAGCTACATTTCTGGACAAACCATTGTCGTTGACGGTGGAATGGTCGGCTAACGGCATATTGACGCGTTTTAGCTGCGTCACCTATGTTCTGCCCCCGAGCGGCTATGGAGTGCCGTCTCGGTTGTGCCCTGCCCCACAGATTTGCACTTTCCCTTTTCGAATCTAACTGACATTTAAATCGGAGTTACGCCCATGGCGTCTATCGAAGAACGCGTGGTCGACATTGTTTCTGAACAGCTCGGCGTTGACAAAGACAAAATCACCCGCGAAACATCGTTCGTCAACGACCTCGGTGCCGACTCGCTCGATACCGTCGAATTGGTGATGGAACTCGAAGAAGAGTTCGACATCAGCATTCCTGATGACTCTGCCGAAAAGATCCAAAAGGTCGGCGAAGCAATTGATTTCATCGAAAAGGAAAAAGGCGAAGACGCCTAGTTCCCGATGAATGGCACCCGACGGCATTCCCTGCCTTTGGATGCGATGCTCAACCACGGAACGCCTCGCGGGATCTTTCAACGAAGATCCGTGAGGGGCTCCTGAAGAAGACGGCGAAGCCAGACATGATCGCTGTTGCTGGTGTGAATCTCGGTCGGAGTGTTCCAGGCATTCGTGCTTGCCTCATCCGAACCTGCCATTCGCGTCATACACACGTGTTCTCAGCACGCTGGATGACCCGGCGCACCATCGGAGACCAGCGTCGCCCGGCAATCTTTCGCCAATCGCAATCATCCGCTCATCAAAACCGAATCGCCACCATTTCCCCTCGTCTTTGCGTTACATTGACAGGGTATCGCTGGCGTTTTTTGCTAGGGTGCTACTCGCGCTCGCTGCGGTTCCTTCTCCCAACATTCAATGACGTTCATTCGTCTCAACACTTATGACGGACGCCTCCTCCACGCCTTCTTACGACCCTTCCAAATCACGACGTGTTGTGATCACCGGTTTGGGTGCCGTCACGCCCTTGGGTTGCGACGTCGACACGCTTTGGTCGGCTCTGCTGGCTGGCAAGTCAGGGATCCACGAACTGTCCATCATGGACACTTCGAAATACAAGGTGCATTTTGGTGGCGACATTCCGGAGTTCAACGTCGCGGATCATGTTGAGCCCAAGGAAGCCAAACGACTCGATCGCTTCACGCAGTTCGCAGTTCACGCGGGCGCCCAAGCCGTTCAAGACTCAGGGATTGACTGGGACCAAACCGATCGCAGTCGATGCGGAGTGATCCTGGGATCTGGCATTGGTGGACTCAATGAGATCGAAGATCAAATTGAGCGAATGCTGAACAAAGGCCCCGATCGAGTCAGCCCGTTCACGGTCCCCAAGATGATGGTCAACGCCGCCGGCGGGAATATCTCCATCCGGTACGGACTCAAGGGTCCCAACTACGCAGTGGCAACAGCCTGTGCCAGTGCCACCAACGCCATGGGCGACGCTCTTCGCAGCATCCGTGGCGGAGAAACGGACGTTGTGATCACCGGCGGAACCGAGGCCGCGATCACACGCATGGGCTTGGCCGCTTTCCAAAACATGAAGGCTTTGTCAACGCGGAATGACGACCCGCAACGGGCCAGTCGCCCCTTCGATTCCGATCGAGATGGGTTCGTGCTGGCCGAAGGTGCCGGCCTGCTCGTCTTCGAAGAACTCGAACACGCACAAGCCCGCGGTGCCAAGATTTACGCCGAAGTCCTGGGCTATGGAACGACCAGCGACGCCGGTCATATCACCGCTCCTGACCCAGAAGGATTGGGGGCTGGCGCCGCGATGCGAGCCGCGATTCAAGACAGTGGCCGCGCGGCCCATGAAATCGATTACATTAATGCTCATGGAACAAGCACCCCCTTGGGTGACAAAGCCGAAACTCGCGCGATCCATTCCGTTCTAGGTGACCACGCCAAAAACGTCGCCATCAGCAGCACGAAGAGCGCCCTCGGGCACTCGCTCGGTGCCAGTGGCGGGATCGAAGCGGTGATCCTCTGCGAAACCATCCAAAACAATGTGATTGCTCCGACCATTAATCTCGACACGCCAGATCCAAATTGCGACCTCGACTACGTCCCGAATGAACCTCGGGAACGAAAAGTAGATGTGGCAATGAGCAACAGCTTCGGATTCGGCGGTCACAACGCGTGCGTTCTCTTTGGACGATATCTCTCATGACGGCTCTTGATAATCCGAATTCCAATCTGTTTGACCCCAATGCATCCCCTCAAGAAGACACTGGTCCGGAACCAGTCGTCTACTTGGTCGATGACCAACAAGCCGAGTTGGACCTGTTGCAGCGTTGGTGTTCTCAAGAAGGCCTGAAGACCGAAACGTTCAATCAGGCCGAAGATCTTCTCAAAGTCCTGCACGCGGAATCCCACGGCTGCGTTGTTGCCGACTTGCGGATGCCGCGACTGAGCGGCTTGGAACTGCAAGCTGAAATGTCCCGCCGGGAACTGACCGTTCCTGTGATCCTCGTCACCGGCCACGGTGACGCGGAAAACTGCCGAGCGGCATTTCAACAAGGCGTTTTCGACTTCATCGAAAAAGGATTCCGCCACGAGGAAATCCTGCACGCGATCAACAGCGCCATTCGCAAACACCGTCGCGACCGCTTCCGACACCAAGTTCGCAAGGAAGCACTCGACCTGCTGCGGAAAATCTCGCCTCGCGAAACGGAAGTCATGCTGTTGCTCGCCGGCGGTTCG
>NZ_JBICHO010000091.1:0-5495 GCF_043100905.1 Rhodopirellula sp. JB055
GTCGGCCTGCGCGCCGGGGTCCCGCAGCGCGTCCCGGCGCTCACCCTCAACCGCCTGTGCGGCTCGGGCTTCCAGGCGGTCGTCAGCGCCGCCGAGCAGATCCTCACCGGCCAGGCCAAGGTGGTGCTCTGCGGCGGCACCGAGTCCATGAGCCAGGCCCCGCACGTCGTGCACGGCCTGCGCGACGGCGCCCGCTTCGGCAAGGCCCCCGAGATGAAGGACCTCCTCTGGGAGAGCCTCACCGACACGTACACCGGCATGCCGATGGCCATCACGGCCGAGAACCTCGCCGAGCAGTACGACATCTCGCGCGACGACGCCGACGCCTACGCCATGGACAGCCAGACCCGCTGGGCCGCGGCCCAGGAGGCGGGCAGGTTCGCCGACGAGATCGTCCCCTTCGAGGTGAAGACCCGCAAGGGCACCGTCTCCTTCGAGGTCGACGAGCACCCGCGCCCAGACTCCCCCTCTCCCAGACTCCCCCACTCCCCGCTCCCCCACCGCCCCAGTCGAGTTCTTCGTCAACGAAGCACTATCGCGGCACCCGAAAATCCTTGCCGCACGACAGCGAGTCGCCGCCGCATCAAACGTCATCCCGCAAGCCAAAGCACTTCCCGACCCAACGTTCAACAACACGTTCTGGCCGTTCCATGACAACGCGTTGCAAACCGCAGGCGGTCGTGTCGGAAATCAGATGTCGGTTAACCAGAAAGTCCCGTTTCCCGACAAGCTAAAAACGAAAGCCATCATTGCGAGTCGCGAAGTCCAGATCGCTCAAACCGAAGTCGACGGAATCGCTCGCGAGATCACTGAGTCCGTACGACTGGCATACTACGAAGTCTGGTTTGCCACACGTGCGATCGCGATCATCGAGGAAACCAAAGACCTCGTCGCTGACTTGACTGACGTTGCCGAAGCCCGCTACCGCAGCGGTGGTTCGCAACAAGACGTGCTGCGCGCTCAGCTTGAAACCGATCGCCTCGACGAACAACTCATCACGCTTCGCAGACAAAAGCAAGTCGCCCAAGCCGACCTCGCAACGCTGCTGCAACAACCTGTTGACTTGCTTCCCGAAGCAACGGATGAACTCGGTATCACTGACACGCCCCAGCAAATTGAAGAATTGATCGCGTTGGCCGAACAATGCAATCCAAAACTGCGGGGTCTTGCGTGGGAAATTCAACGCGACCGCGACAAGGAACGCTTGGCGTGTTTGCAGCAGTATCCTGACTTCAATGTCGGCCTCAGCTGGGGATTGATCAGCGACGGTCACGATGTGATCAGTCCTGTCGCCAACGGGAACGACAACCTGAGCATCAGCTTTGGGACGACGCTGCCGATCTGGCGGGAAAAGATTAACGCCGGCATCCGCGAAGCCGCTCACCGACGCAGCAGCACCACCCGTCGCCTCGAAGCCGAACGCGACGAACTCTACGGAAAGATCCGTCGCCTGATCGTTCAAGCCGACGCATTGGCGGAACAACGCGATATCTATGAAAACCGCATCATTCCCCGCACCGAAGGCACACTTGAACTTTCGATCGCCGACTACCGTGGCAAACGCACGGACTTCTTCACGCTGATAGAAACCTACCGCGAGCTCTTAATGTTCGAGACCCAACTCGCCCGCATCGACGCTACGCTAGCCGGCACGATCGCCCAGTTGGATCGCACTGTAGGTTGCCCTCAATAAGAAGTAGGGGTGTTGGGGGTGAAGGAGAAGGGAGAACACAACTCGCTCCTCCCTCACTCCCGACTCCCATCTATCAACCTCCGCAATTCACGCCGTGCCCGGTTCAACCTCGATCCAACAGTACCTTCGGGGATGTCTAGCGTCTGGGCGATCTCTTGGTATGACAGACCGCTCTCTTCTTTGAGCGTGAAGATCGCCCGTAGTTCCGGATCGAGTTGATCGAGTGCCTGGCGTACCATTGCGACTCGTTCGTCTTGCTCAATGTGGTCGGTTTGGTCAGCGGTCGGCTCGACCACCAGTTCTTCGGTCCGCCGATGTTTCTCGCGGCGCAGATGTTGCAATGCCTCGTTGGTGGCCAGTCGATACAGCCACGTTTCAAACTTCGACTCGCCACTGAATTGATCGAGCTTCGTAAACGCTCGGACGAAAGTTTGCTGCGTTAAGTCATCGGCGTCCTGCTGACCGACCATCCGAACCATCAAGCGAAACACACGATCCGACGTCGCCTGGTAGATCGAGCGCAACGCAGAACGATCTCCAGATATCGCAGCGGCGATTGTCTCGGAGGCGATCGTTTCGGTCGATTTGCGTTCATCGGGCTGGCCCATTGAAGAAGTTATACCAATACCCACCGGGGGTACCAATGCGGCTGGTCGCCGGGCAGGATTGCATTGACTTGAGAGCGGCTCTTGTTGTCTATCATGATTTCGTCGTCTTTTGTCTATTACGAAAAGCGGCTCCCGACCCAACGAGGGCTAGTCGTATGATGGGTCGGGAGCCTTGCCGTCTACGGTGAGACACCGCACACGACTGGAGCAAATTGTTTAATGCTCAATTGGTCAATTATCAGTTGTGGATTTCACGTTCTTAGTGGTCATGATCGTGATCATGCGAAATCTTGCCTGTGTAGGATTTGCCTTCGATTTGCACGATGACCGCACCTTCGGCCTCGGCTTCGAGCCACTGGTCCATTTCGGCATTGGTCGAAGCGAATCGTGACGACTTGCCAGCTGCGTCTTCGCCTTGCGGGTCGGCGGGAAGCTCGAACGACTTCACTTTGCCATCATGCTTTAGGCTGACCGTTAGCTTTTCGGCTTCGATCGCGACCGGCTGCGTTGCCGAACCATCAAGGACATACATGGCGACCGCTCCGGTGCCGTGCATCATTTCGATGTGGAACGCTTCTTTGCCTAGTTCGACCAACTCGCCGCCGTGGGGTCCGTGCTCGGGATGCCCATCCATCTCAATCATCGGTGGCATTTCGTCTATCTCGACAGGGCCAGATGCTTCCGGAGCTTCGGAGACCTGCACGTCCTTCTTTGAACATCCGAGAAGAGTGAAGCAAGCGAGGGTCAGAGCGAATAGATGAATTTTCATTTTGGATACCGATGAGAGGATGGGGATGAGCGGATGAAAGTCAGGGAATGGAATGGGGGATAGAACGAAGTTCCCTATCCCCCATTCCCAATTCCGCGATTCTTAGTGAGCGTGTTTGGTCTCGAAGCCGAGCTTCTTTAACCATGCTTCCCACTGGTGAGCTTCTTCGTGGCTTTTCAACGCCATCTGCTGCCACTTTGGACAGCGGTAGTTGACGTCCATGTGTCCGCCGTGCGAGCCGACTTTGACTTCGCAGCGAAGTTTCTTCAGTGTGCCGACCAACTTGTCCGCCTTCTCGCCTTCGCTGTGTGTGGTCTTCCACTTCTCCAAGCGATACGACACCAGTTCTTTGGCAGCCGTGTTCGGCTCAGCGGCCTTCGCCAACATGCCACCCAACGAAATCGATGCGACCAAAGCCGCGACTGCAAACATCCGTAAATTCAACATTTCAAATCCTCCGTGGAAACCTTCTCAAACAGAAAACATCACTCCGGCAACGCACCGGAACAAACAACTAACTTGTGACCAATTCAGGTTCAGGACTGAGGTGTTCACTCCCCATGCCCGATTTCTCATCTCCTATGTCTCCCGCGTGATCGCGAACAATCTGCTGGCCCGCGCCGACACCGATCGTCCAAAACAACGCCGGTCGAACGAAGAACTCCGCCAACGTGCTGGTCAACAATCCGCCAACGATCACGGTGGCGATGGGATACAAAATCTCTTTGCCGGGTTCGCCCGCGGCGAGTGCGAGCGGAAGCAAACCGATGCCGGACGTCAGTGCCGTCATCAGCACTGGAGCCATCCGTTCTTGGCCCGCGCGACGCACCATCTCACCCGTCCACGATTCGCCTTCGTGTTCGACCAAGTGGATGTAGTGGTTCAGCAGCAGGATGCCGTTGCGACTGGCAATGCCGCACAACGAGATGAAACCGACCATCGCTGCGACCGTTAGGTTTTGATCCGTGATGACGAGTGCCGCGACCGCTCCGATGAACGCCGTCGGCAACGCAACCAACACCTGCATCGAGAAGTTGACGTTGCCAAACAACGTGTAAAGCACCAAGAACATGCCTAGCAACGCGACGCCCGAAAGAATCATCAATCGACGCGTTGCCGATTGCTGGCTTTCAAATTGGCCGCCGTATTCGATGAAGTAACCCGGCTCCAATTCCAAATCTGCCAGTCGCGTTTTGATTTCGCTGACAACGTCCACGACGCCTCGCTCGGAAACGTTGGCTTGCAACACGATTCGACGCCGTACCTGTTCGCGCTTGATCATGTTCGGCCCGCCGCTCTCGTAGATGTTCGCCACCGCCTCAAGCGGCAACGTGCCTCCATCGGGAAGTGGGACGGCAAGACGCTTGAGTTTGGTGACGTCCTCGCGGTACGGTTCATCCATTCGTAACATCAGATCAAACGTGCGTTGGCCGAGCAGCACTTGGCTAATGACCTGCCCGTTCATCGCGGTCTCGACCAGTTCCATGACGTTGGCCGGTCGCAGCCCGTTTTGCGTTAGAGCCTTGCGATTCAGCTCGATGCGAAGCTGTGGAATGTTGGTCTGTTGTTCGATCATCACGTCGGCCAAGCCCGGCACGTCCGCGATGCGTCTCTTCATCTCCTCAGCCTTGTTCCGCAACACGTCTAGATCGTCGCCGAAGAGCTTGATGCCGATTTGCGCCTTGACACCCGAGATCATGTGACTGATCAGGTGCGCCAGCGGTTGCTCGGTACTCGACACCACGCCCGGAATGTCCTCCATCGTTTCGCGAATCTGCTGGATCGTGCCTTCGCGATCCGCGTCGTCAGCGATCTCCAAGAACAACTCGGTGACGTTGACGCCTTCGGCATGTTCGTCAAGCTCCGCTCGGCCTGTTCGACGCGCGACCGACTTGACCGATTCGATCTTCATCAACTCCTCTTGCACGCTCTGCCCGATCTGGTTGCTCGTCGCCAGCGATGTGCCCGGTGCAAGCAACGCGTTGACCTGAACGGCTCCCTCGTTGAACGGCGGCAAGAAGTCACGTTCGAGTTGCGAAACCGCGAACAACGCGAACGTCACCATGACGGCCGCGACGCCCAACACGGGACCGGCGAATTTGGTACTGAAGTTAATCGCCAAACCGGCAATGCCTTTGAGTCCCTCCAGCAACCGGCCTTCTTCGGCTTCGGGACCACCCAGCAGTCTTTCGATCACTTGAATCAGAACCCAAACCACTGGCGTCAGGACGAGCGACCACCACAGTGGATTACCCGGCAGTTCAAACGGCAAGTGCAGAATGTGAATCGCTCGCGGGACGACCCAGTACATCGTTAACGCAGCGATGCCGAAAGCTAGAATCGGTACAACGATTTGCCAGACGCGCCGGCCGACCAACAACAACGATGCCAGTACCGGTGTAACGGTCAGCGAGACGCCCAGCGA
>NZ_JBICHO010000092.1:0-27599 GCF_043100905.1 Rhodopirellula sp. JB055
TTCGTCATCGTCGTCTTCCCAGGTCCAGTCCATCGACCAATCATTGCGCGAGTGGTTCGTAACGATCGTCATCGTAGCGATGCCAGTGGATTTGCACGACCTGACGAATCCAAACGGAGAAGGAGCGAGCCACTGAGGACACAAAAAACCGCCGCAAGCGATCAACACTTGGGCGGTTCAGTTTGTTATTTCGAGAAGCTCGGGGCGCGAGCTCGTAGGAAACTCGGGCTCCGAGTTTTCTGATTCAATCAGTTCAACATTTGCTTGACTTCGGACATCACTGCAGCGACGTCCACTTTGTCAGCATCGAATTCGTGGCGAGCAACAACTTGCGAGTCGTTGGCGATCACGACGGTGACTTGAGCGTCGGACAGTTTGTAGTTGGCAGGACCGTTTTTGTCCTTGGCAACCACGACGGGCACGTTTTTGCCAGCCATTTTTTTGCCTTGGCTTTTCAAGTTGTCAGCTTTGTCGCCGAACAGCGTTACGAAGCCTTTCAGTTGAGCGTCTCCGTTGGCAGCAACAGCGGAGTCGATTTCCTTGACCAATTTGGCGACGGGTTCACCGGTTTGGCGTGCGAAGACCATGACCATGGGGCGGGAACCATACTTGCAGCGATAGCACAGAGCTTCGCCAGCTTCGACACCATCATCTTCTGCACCAGCGACCTTGGTCACGTAGAACGCGCCGATTGGGTCGCCCTGGCAGAGTCCTTTGTCAGCGGTGGCAGGGTCTGCAGCGAACGCAGCGGGGATTGCCATTGCACAGGCCAAGGCGGCAGTCAAAAACAAACGCGACATCAAGCTTCTCCGTTTGAAGCGAGGATACTTTGCGAGGTCAGACAGAGCTGCCTGAAAATCCTCGCGAGGGGGAACAAGTACATTGTAGGGTCAATGACGATTGCACCAATTGGTCCGCCATTGTACGCACCCAATGTGCGAAAAAATTTCGCGACGTGGGTCAGCACTCTTGATTATTCTGTCCTCCATGCCGGGAGGCTAGTGAGGATCACTCCGATTGTAGGGTGTTGTTTCCTGGCAATGGACTCAAACTGATAGCAAGGTTTCCCCCAGACGCAAAATTGCGTTGAAAGTTACAGCGTGTACCTACTCCTTACCTGTTAGGAATTTCCAATGAATTTCGCTCGTTTCTTTGCCGCTGCTGCGGTTGCCGTTTGTATCTCGTCCGCTTCGACCGCCAGCGCTTGTGGCCTGCTCGGCTGTGGCAGCGACTGCTGCGAACCAGCTCCCGTGTGCTGCGAAGCTCCTGCACCCGTTTGCTGCGAACCTGCTCCTGTGTGCTGCCCACCAGCTCCTGTGAAGGTTTCGTGGTGTGTCAAGAATCCTTTGACTTGCTGCCCCGTTGAAGTCAGCGCCTGCGTTCCTGCTTGCTGCGAAAACGTGGTCCCAGAATTGGTTTGCTGCAAAAAAGGTTTCTTGGGCCGCAAGGTCATGACCTTCAGCTTCCCTTGCTGTGACGTTTGCGTGGACGTCGTCTTCACGCCACTGGGCCGTGTCATCGTTCGCGACTGAATTTGATCCAGCGGGTGGACTCATTGCTCCGCCACAATTGAACCACGTCTCTCAGACGACTACAAAGCCGGTTGATACCATCAACCGGCTTTTTCTATGCGCAGTGCCATGTCCAACGATTCAGCGTCCAATCACTCACCCTCCATCGTTTGCAAAATCGCCACCCAGACGCAATGGGAGCAGATGCAATCCACCGGAAAGCTTCCTCCAGCACCGATCGATGTGGCAGACGGCTTCATTCATTTGTCGAGTGAACAACAAGTCCCCGGAACGTTGGCGGCTCACTTCGCCGGCCAAAGCGGTTTGGTCGTGCTGCATATTCGTGTCACTGACATCGAAGAGAATCTACGCTGGGAAAAATCTCGCGGCGGTGAACTGTTCCCGCATCTCTACGCCGAGCTTTCGCTCTCAGCCGTGGAGCGGGCTGAATCGGTGGTTTGATGATTTGGCACCCAAACCGTATCTAGCTTTTCGTGATCACGGCATGCAGAGCAGTGAGCAGTCCTTACGCCCTCGAAGCCTGAGCGTGTAGATCTCAGGCGGCAGATCCATGCTGGTCTCCTTCCGCGAGATCGGGCGGATCACATCGATCGGATCAAGGCATGTCGATGGCAGCCAACCAGATGATCGTTGACCATGCCGGTTGCCTGCATCAGAGCATAACAGGTCGTGGGACCGACGAATTTCCAACCTGCCTTCTTCAGCACGCGACTCATCTTGCTTGACTCGTCGGTGATCGCGGGGACTTGATCGAGCCTTCGATAGACCCGTCGCTTCTGAGGAGCGAACTGCCAAAGCAACTCGGCAAGCGACTCGCCTTTGTCCAGCATGGCGGTCATCGTTTGAGCGTTTTGAATCGCGGATTCAATTTTGGCTCGGTTTCGGATGATCCGCGAATCAATCATCAGTCGCTCGACATCGGATGGAGTGAACTTCGCGAGCCGACGCGGCTCAAAGCCAGCGAAGCGTTCCCGGAACGCTTCGCGGCGTTTCAAGATCGTGATCCACGACAGGCCGCATTGGAAACCTTCCAAGCAGATCTTTTCAAACAGACACAGATCGTCTCGAACAGGGACGCCCCACTCATTGTCGTGATAGCGGATGTAGTCCGCGTCGGTGCCGCACCAGCCGCAGCGAGCGTTGCCTTCTTCGTCGGAGAGGAGATCTTGTGGCACGTCGCTGGGCTGTTGCTCAACGGAATGAAAACAGGTCTACAGCAGCGATTCGCCGCGAGCGTAGCGGCCGAGGGTTTGTTGGTACTTCTTCTTGCCCTCTTCGACGCTTTGGCGAATCGCTTTGGTGCTTTCCTCGCTTTCTTTACGAAGTTCTGCGATCATTTGCAGCGATTCGATTTGGAAACCGCTGATTGCATCGACCAATTTCTGCACCGATTCGGGGTCGATCGTGCTTCCATAGCCAGCTTTCAAAGCAGCCCGTTCCAGTTCACGCCCCAAACCGGCGATGTCTTCCAAGCCCTTGTTCACGCCTTCTTTCATGGCCTCGGTGGCCTGGGTGACTTCGTGCAAACCATGTTGGCTGGTGTAGACCGTGCCCAGAATGGTGAAGACGTGTTCGTTGGTTGTGAAGAACGTCACGGCGCGTCGAAACACACGTTCCTTCACATCGTGAGTCTGTTTCAGTTTGGTGATCAGCGTTTCGCCAACGTCGTAGCCAACTTCGAGGTTCTCGGCAATATCCTTGAGCAATTGGTACGTTTTGTCTTCTTCCTCAAACTTGTGGCGGGCTTCGTCGCGTCGCAGCTCCAATTGACTCTTCCCGCCCTGGTCTTCTCCCGCGTAGTTGTCGAGGGCTTCTTGCGCGGACGCCAAACCGTCTTTGGCAGCTTCCAAGATAGGAGCGTGGGTGTCCAGCAATTCGCGAGCGAGCACCTCGGCTTCTTTGAGTGCGAATCGGAAATCGATGTACGCGTCCATGATCTGTTCTTCGACCTGCAGCGCGTCTTTGGTGTCTTTGGCGACATCACCGTAGACTTCCGAAATTTTTTCAAAGCGATCACTGGGGGTTCCACGGCGGATCTTCATCCACCAGTTCGAAACCTTTTCGGTGCCGCTGATCTTGCCATCGTCCAATTGGGCAATCAGGCGTTTGCTGTCCTCACGCACCGAATCGAACATTTGGGTGATGTCCATGTAGCGGTTGCCGATCTGAACGGATTCGATGTTGTCACGCACGAGCGCGTTGAAGGAACTCATGTGCTTGATCACATCTGCAATCGCCAGCACCTTGGCTTCGTCGAGATGCCGAACCCCTTCCAGCAAGCTGAGCAATTCTTGAGGGGCGGTGTTCTCGGACGTTCCGAATTTCTTCAGCGTTTCGAGGGCGCTGTCGAGGTATTGCCGCATGGACTGAGTGTCACGCTGCGTCGCCGGAGCGGCTGGCGTGGTTTGTTGGGCGGACTCTGCTGGAGCAGACGCTTTGGCTTGCTGGCTCATGACCAAGAACTCGTGCGTAAATATAGAAACGTGAAAAGGAAACTCGCTCGGATCGAATGCATCCAAAGCGGGATGATTCGTTCCAAAGATTGTAACACTGCCCCTCTTGGCAGATTTTGTCCGCCAATCAGGCGCATCAATTTGATCGCGTCGATCGGGCATTTCGGCGAGACCTGCCCGTCAGTTTGCGACGTTCAGGACTGGGAAAGTCGATTCAAGGATCCCGATGGCTAGATTACGTTGCTCTGCGACGAGGGGCAATCATACGAAAGCGGAACAGACCACTCCCGCGATCCCGCAACGCAGCGATACAATCGATTCCGCCGCCGGCGAAAATTTCGACTGATTCGTCGCGCCTCGTGGATTGCCTTGAACGGCCTTTTACGATCCAAGCCAACTTTCTCTTCTCCGTACCATTCATCATGGCCAACGCTCAAGCACAGGCGACCGCACCGTCCACCATGGAACAGTTGCGAGAACGACGCGCTGCGACCAAATTACCGGGCGAAGACCTGACGATTGCGGAAACCTTGCGTGTCATGGACGTGGCTCGCGAATTGCGGGACCGGCGATCGACCGCCGAGGAAATGTTTCGTTCGGACGATGTCCGTATTCAATTGCGTGAAAAGTTGATGCGAACCGCAGCGTTGTCGGGAGACAACGTCAGTGCGGCAGAGATTGACGCGGCGATTGATCAATACCTTGCCAATCTTCACACTTATGAAGCTCCGAAACCCGGGTTCAAAAAGTTCGCTGCTTATTGCTGGATCTGGCGTACGCGAATCGCCATGGCAGCAACGGCGGCGGCCGCCGCGGGGGCTTGGTATTTTTTCTCGTAGAACAATCGCTCCATTGGGAATGCGCCCGCTGCCAATTCGTTTCTCTCGCACACGTTTCTTTTTTTGCTCACACGATCCTTTCGCCCCCTCGTCTCGCCATGCCGCTGACCGGACCCACCGTCCATCAACAACTGCTGACTGCCTACAACCAGGCCGCTGCGAAACTGGAACAGCTCCGTTCTCAGTTGGGCGATTTTCAGTCCACCCAAGATTCGTTGCAGAATCAGCGAGATGAAACGCTGCGCAGTTTGGCTCAGCACTACTTGCCGGAGTTGACCACCGAAGCAATCCAGGAAACTTGGTCGGAAGTGCGGCCGTCCATGACCGAGATCCTGTTGCGAAAACAGGACCATGCAAGGCGATTGCATGAGGACTTGGAAGCTGACACGCACGGGCGTGAAACGCAGGAGGCTGCGCTGGCTCAGTTGAATGAATCGATTGAAGCGGCGGAGGCGAAGCAAGAAGAGTTGATCGCCGCGGTGGAGCAAACGCTTCGCGATAACCCCGGCTTCGTCGCTTTGTCGGATCGTGCCGCAATGGCTGAGGCGGCGCTCGAACGCGCCGAGGCGAACTTGGATGAGATCAGCCAAGACGCTGCGCGAAAGTTGCCCGCTTACGAAGAGTGCAATCTGTTCTGCTATTTGAAAGATCGGAAGTTTGGGACGCCTGAGTACACCCACCGTGGGTTCACTCGGCGGATGGACCGCATGGTTGCCAAGTTGACGAATTTCCATGAATCCAAACGCAACTACGATTACCTGAAAACCACGCCGGAAACGATGCGGACGATCATCGCGGAAGATCGCGAGGCACTTGAGATCGTGATGGAAGAACTGGAGCAGTACCGTGACGATGCTGCTGAACAGCACGGACTGGATCGACACCTTCGCGAGGTGCGGGCTCTGCATCGGCAACGCGATGCAACGATCAAGGACCTGGAAGAATGGACGCGTCGATGTGAGGATACCCAGGCGAAGCTGACTGAGTTGGAAACGCCGCAATGCTCGTACTACCAAGAAGCGATCGAGCTGTTTCGTGGCATGTTGGACCGGACAGACACGCATGAACTTCGGCAGCAAGCCCGCCGGACGCCGGAGATCACGGACGATCAAATTGTCGCATCGCTCCGCGGGATTGAAACTCGAATGGACCAAACCGAGTTGTCGAGCAATCGGCATCAAGATGAGATGATGGATCAGCAACAAATCCATCAAGCGATCGGGCGACTGATCCAGCGGTTCCGAGCGTCGGGTTACGAGCAAGCTCGTTGTCAGTTTTCAGACATGCTGGACGTGTTGACGCCGCTTGATCGAGCCCGGACGGCGCACGATGTGGATGACCTGTGGAATTCGATTCGGCGGATGCAGAGTTGGGGACCGACCGCGATGGATCGGGTCACGAACGTTGCGACACACCCAATGACACAGGTTCTCGTCAACGCGATGGCGCACGCTGCCGCCGGTGCCATGAGCGAACGAGCTCGCCGGGCAGGCCGCCGCTCCCGCCGTCGTCGCTAGGGGCTGCTTACGGCGCCCGCCAGGCGTGGATTGCGGCCACTCGCCCCCATCATTTGGGCACCGTTATGAAATCGTTTCTTGACGAACCGATCCATCTTTCGTGAACGCTGCCCCAGCCAGCATTTCATTGATCATCGTCGAGGTCTTGATTCAGGAGTCGCTTCGTGCGTTCTGCGGCAGCATCCAACAAAGAATCGGTTTTCTTGGTCGCTGTTTTTGAAAGCCTATCGGCGTCCATCTTTTGGATGGTCTCAATCGCCTTGTCAGCGCTCGTGCTGAGGACGGGCTGAACTTCGTCAGCGAAGGATTGGAATCGAGCTTCCATGCGTTCCGCCGTTTGGATGCCGCGTTCTGCTTTGGGCAGCAGGCCAAAGAGCAAGGTGCAAGTCGCCAATACCATCACGATTAAGTTCGCAGCGAGCAATCGAATAACCCAAGTCAGTTTGGCTGATGTTTCGGCGTCAGTCATGATGATGCTTTTTCGAAAGGAGGCGAATTCGCGACGGAGAGCAGACGCGAATGGGCGGTGACTTGAAGCCTTTCGACACCGAGTTTGCAACGTTTCTCGATCGACACGTTCGATTGCAAGGAAAGTCATTGCGACCAAGATGTTTCTCGTTGCTGCTGGTTGCGGAGATTGCAGAAGCACACTCGATCGAAGCGGCTTCCAGGTTCTAGCGGACGCCATTTTCGGATGGGCGACACGGCGGAATCAACCCGGGGAGGCAGCGATGTTCATCAAACCGTGACAAGGACGCTCATTGCTGCTGCTGTTGTTGTTGCTGCATCGGTTGGTTGGTGCCAAACGATGATGGGATGGCCAACAGGTCATTGGCCCATTGCATCGGGAGTTGGGTCAACGCGTCTCTCAAAGTGGTCGACCACCATGCCGTTGTGGTGGCCAAATCGGCTTCCGAGTACCGCCGGAACGTCGGCGCGGTGGATTGGTTCGATAGGACTGCGACATCGATGGGGTAGTCGACGTCTGTGACGCTGGTGCGAGTGGCGTCAAATGCGAGCGGAGCCAGTCCCACGGCGGAACGTAGCGGAGTCTCGTAGGTCAGCAGTCGGTCCAAAATGGGTTTGCCGTAGTACGTCCTACCAATTATGAAGTACGGTGCGTCTTCGGCCGCTTCGATCCAATTGCCTTCCGGATAAACGTAGAACAACTGGGGAGCGACATCGGAGTTCAGGCGTCCGCCGATGATCGCGTGCGAGTTGAATTTGTGGTTGGTCGATTGTAGGGCCGCTCCATCTTCTGCTTTCACGCGGCGTATTTGCTCTCCGAATCGGTTCACGATTTGGTACAGACGGTTCACATCGGCTGAGTCGTTTCGAAGTGACTCGTCCAGGTAGGTGATCGCTTTATCGCGAACCGAACGCAGGCCGCTTGTCATGGTGAACAGGCTTTGCCCGTTGTGCTGGAACTCCGCCAGTTTCTGTTTGTTGGATTGTTCGCTGCCGCGGACGATTCGAGTGTCCGCCAGGGCCACAATCCCTTCACGGACTTTGATTCCGATACAAAATGTCATGCGCTGCTGACCGCCGTTTCGACATTGGATGGGTCGAGCAGGTCATCGTTGGATTGCTGCTCTTTCGCCCAGACTTCCATTTCCACGCTGGTGGCACTGCCGCGAATGGTGCTGAATGCCGCGTCCGCTGCATCCCGGCCCGTGCTGATTCGAACCAGGCCTCCGACGGGGGCCAGTCGAGTTGCATCAAACAGGAACCATCGTCCGTCCAGGTAGGCTTCGAAGAAGCCATGGAAGTCAGGCGGACTCAAGTTGACCGCGTAACCGGAAACGTACCGAGCAGGGATACCCATGGCCCGGCACAGGCTAATCGCAACGTGGGAGAAGTCACGGCAGACGCCTTTCTTCAATTGCAATGCATCGCGAGCCGTCGTGGTCGGGCCTGTGCTGCCTGGCGTGTACGCCAGTTCTTCGTAGGTCCAGTTGCAGATGGCTGTCACGCGAGAATAGCCCGGCAGCAAATGTCCGAATTGTTGCATTGCGAAATCGAGCAATTCGTCTGATTCGCAGTAGCGACTCGGGTTGAGGTAGGTCAGCACGTCCGCGGGCAGTTGCTCGTAAGGGGTTTCGCCGACCTCAGTGGCAGCGGCTTGTTCGGCGTTCAGATCGACCGTCGCGCTGTAGTGGATTTCCAGATCCCCGGGCGGGACCGAGAGGCGAACGAGGCGGTTGCCAAGAGGACCGACTGCACACTCTTGGATCCGGTGGAATGGCTGGACCTGAAAAGATTCCTCGACAATCGGTTGGTGTTCGTTCTCTGCCACCGAAATGTTGAACAGGAACGTGGTGGGCGATTTGACTTGATAAACGATTCGGCTGCCGACTTTGATTTGGTTCATAAAGCGGTCATTTTTTTAGAGATGGTGTGGTTTCGTCGACCCGAGACCGCGACGGTGGTAAGCACGTGAGCGGGAGTCATTGGGCTTGATCACGTAGCGGCGTCTCTCCGAGACGCTGTCATTTGCGAGTCTCAGAGAGACTCGTCTACGTGAGGTTTTGCCCGATCATTCCTGCCAAGGGGCTTAGCGAGCGCGGTTCAGTTGGTGACGAGCAACGTTTTGTCAACTGAAGGGCGGCAATTTGGTTGCTTGAAAAACGGCGACGTGTGTCGAGAAGTGAGCGGGAAGCAAAGTGTGTGCCGATTCTCGGCGCAAGTCACTCCCTTTTTTAAGTTTCTCGATATAGGAGGCGACATAGTCGCTCGCGGTGATGCCGCGAAGGTGTTCGGCGATCAAGTCCAGTGCCAGATCGTCCAGCTTTTTAAACCGTATGCATGATTTCCCCATGTCTATCTCGAAACTACACTTCGCTGCGTGCCGGAGAGCTTCACCGTGAAGAATCTGACTCCGCGTGCCAGGGGCAAAACTTGGAATGAAATTCAATGAATGAACAGCAATCAATCACGATTCTAAGGGGTGGCAAGCAGGTCCTGGCGTTCAGCTTGGTTCTCTGTTTTCTGGCTTTGTCCGGCAGTTCGGTTGCAGCCGACGGAAGCATTCGGGTGGCGGTGTTTGGGGGCAGCGGAACGGGGGGCAGTTCCGAAAAATTGGTTCGAGCGTTTGGGAAAAGCTCCGCTGAACGTTACGCCATCGAACGGATTTCGGCGGAAGAGATTGTGGCCGGCAAACTCGCTGAATTTGATGTGCTCGTTCATCCGGGCGGAAGTGGCAGCAAGCAGGGGCATGCACTTGGGGAACAGGGCCGTGCGGAGGTTCGTGATTTCGTTCGGAAGGGCGGTGGGTTCCTCGGCGTTTGTGCGGGAGCCTATTTGGCAACCAATGACTATTCATGGTCACTCAATCTGATCGACGCCAAGGTCGTTGATCGGCAACATTGGGCTCGGGGCACCGGTGAGGTGGAGTTGCAACTTTCCGAGGCAGCCGCTGCCTTCTTTGGCGTGGAGAACCCAAAGGCGGAGATCTTCTATGCCCAAGGGCCATTGCTTGGCCGGCGAGAGTGGGATGATCCAGGCGTGCCTGACTACGAAAGCCTCGCGATTTACTCAGGTGAGATTGCGAAGAAGGGAGCGCCGAAGGGTGTGATGAAAGGAACCTCGGCGGCGGTGCGATGTGAATACGGAGACGGCCGCGTGTTTTGCTTCGGCCCTCATCCGGAGTTGACCAAGGGGCTGGAACACTGGATCCCAACGGTCGTGGACTGGCTGGCGAATGATTCGTGATTTGTCAAAGTGAAGAGTGAGGGGGCGCCGTAGGGGACGAGTCCTTGGTTTTGACGCCAGTTCAGGACTCGTCGCCTCGTCCACTCCCCTCAAAAAGAGGTCGTGACAGACCATTAGCGAGAAGCGATGGCTCAGGCGCACATTATCAATCCTGATTGCAAGTGACTCTTTGGACGCAGTGATCGGATGTTAAGAGTCGGGCGTTAAGAGCGTGACGTTAGGAGCCGGGCACAAAAAAAGCCACACCGGGATGACGAGCATCCGGGCGTGGCTGATGTTTCCATCAAGGGAACGCAAAAGCGTTCGTGGCGATCAGCGAGTGCTTTGGGGTTCGCTCGCGACGCGTGGGATCTCTTTCGCGACCACGAAGAAGTTGTCGATCTCAGCGGTTTGCTTGAGTTCGTCGTACTTCAATCCCATTGCCACGTTCATCTTCTTTTCGATCAACACGTTGCTTAGTTCTTCTTGCACGGCGTTGAAGTCCGAAACAACGGGTTCGGTGAACCCTTGGCAACGCAGGATGATGTACTTGTCACCGGTTGCGATGATTCCGCTGAGGTCGCCCGGCTTCATTTGAGAGACTTCCTTTTCCACAGCAGGTTGGCCACCGTGTTTGCGAATCGGTGGGACCTTGCCGAAGTTGCTGGAGGAAACAGGTTCGATGCTGTATTGGTTCGCCAGTTGCCCAAAGAATTGGTCGGTTGGGTTGTCACGAGCCATCTCCCAAACCTTTTGAGCACTGCGCTGATCGGACAAGACGCAGGCCAGGACTTCTGCGCGAGGTCCGTAGTGCGATTCAAATCCTTCTTGGAGGTCTTGCTGGGTCAGTGTGGTTTCGTCTTCGACCAGTTTCTTCAAAGCGACGCTCGGCCAAACCACGTCTTCAATGTAGACCTCACGGGTACCGGGGCCACCTTCGAGCACGGCGGCGAACCAGCCTTCAATGTCGGCGGCACCGTTTGCATTCATGTAACCGAAGCTGATCGCGGCTCGTTCGACTTCCGCTTTCAAGTCAGCCTCCGTGACTTTCTTGCCAGCTTTCGCCAAAGCTTGCGTGAGAAGTTTGCGGTTGATCTCGCCTTCCAGAACGCTTTCACCATGTCGTTTCATGCATTCGGCGGCCACGTTTGCGATCGAAACTTGTTGTCCATTGATGATGGCTGCGACGCCGGGGTACTTGGCCGATGCTTCCGCATCTCCGAGAACCTTGACCACTTGGGCTTGTTTTTGAAGTTGGGCGAACAGTTGGCTGGCGGCCGTTTTCATCTTTTCATCGCGAATCCGGTCGTTGATTTGTTCTTTGATCGCGGGCAGGGCCTGTGGAGCGGGCTGGCTCGCTGGCATCCGACGAACGGCCTGCAAGAACATCCAGTGGTCGCCAACGGGCAGGATTTCCGAGACTTCGTCCACATCCAAAGCGAAGGCGGCGTCTTCGATGGCTTGGTCGCCCATGTAGCGGCGAATGGGTGGAATCAAACCGCCGACGCTGGCGCTGGTGGGGTCTTCGCTGAATTCTTTGGCCAGCCGAGCGAAGCTGCTTGGTTCGGCAACGGCTTGGGCATGCAATTGGGTCGCTTGTGATTTGTCTTGCACCATCACCATGCGGCACTTGATCGCTTCTCCATACTGCGAAACAAAGACGCGGTTGAATTCTTCTTGGGTCACAACGACTTCGTCGGCCACCAGCTTTCGCAGAGCCAACATCGGCCAGATGATCTCACGGCTGTATTGGTCGGGGGTGATGTCTCGTTCTTCCTGCAGCAGTTGCAGGTAGCTTTCGACGTTCAGGCCAAACTTCTTGGCGACACGGTGGATTTCGGTGCGAACTTCTTCGCTGGTGACACCCAGTCCACGGCGTTTGCATTCTTGCAAGATCAGGTGCCGGTTGATCATGTTGTCCAGCACGTCGGTTCCGTATCGCTGAACACTTGCTTCGGCCAGCGAGTCACGCGAAATGGGATCCGCGTTGACCACCGCAACGACCGAGTTTTCCGCCGCTTCGACTCGCATGGTCGAAACGCCGCCCAGGATCGCCGCAATGGCAGCGGTGAGCACAATGGCTCGACGAATGAAGTTGCGGGAAGACGTTGGGGGCAACGTCAAACGTGAATGCGTGGTCATTTTCGGACATTCCTTTATCCGGGTGATTTTGGTCCTGAAGCAGCGACTTTAGGAAAATCGGATTTTTGCCTCAAGTTCAATCAAACCACGGTTTTCGACAAAGCAGTGTCAAAATGATCGCTGGCAATGGAAGTCTGGGTGGTTCACGCGAGGCAGCAAAGGTTACGCGTCCGCTGCGTCGTTTTCGAAGTAACAGATGCGAGCGTGATTGGGCAGCAATCCATCGGGCACCGGTTCGCCGAACGCCTCCATGGAATCCGCGAGCAATCGCCACGATTCGGGGCCTGCCCCTTCCGGTGCGGCTGGTAATGGATCAACGGGTGACGCTTCGTCGGGGGTTAGGGATCCATCGAGAGGCGACAGGCGGACCATGACCTGCAACGCCTGATGTTCGGCCCGATAGCTGAGCGAATACAGGTTGGCTTCGCGGTTGACGTCCACGCTGAAATTTTCTGGCGAAAGAAGTCCCGTCTCGACAAATTGTTTGCGGATCGAGATCAGGGTCTTGTACCAGTTTCGCATCGTTTCGCTGCCTGATTCAGCGCTGCCAATCACAGAGGATCGCATGGCCTGTTCGTCGGTGGGGAGCACGCCGTCGCTCCAATCGTGCTGCGGGTACTCACGTTTTCGACCTCGAACGACGGCTCGTTGCAATCGCGGGTCACCAAAGTCGACGAAGAATTGGAATGGGTTGGGCGAAGCAAATTCCTCTCCCATGAATAGCATTGGAATGGACGGCAGCAGGATTGCCAGAGCCACCGCAGCAGCCTGAGTTTCCGGTGAAGTCAGTTGATGCAACCGCATGCCGGTGGGATGGTTGCCGATGAAGTCGTGATTCTGGATGCAGATGATGGACGACCGGGTGTCGATCCGTTGCAGCATTCCGTTGGTGTCCAACGTCGGGGTGGACTCGCGACCTCGGTCACCACGAACGTCGCCTGCGAAAACGAATCCGCGACGCAGCGTTTGTTCCAAATCGCTGCCGGGTGAGTAGATTCGTTGTGTCAGTTGCTCGTTCGGTCGAACGGTTGCGAACATGCTGTGCACAAAGTCATCGCTCCACTGCGCGTCGAACCCGGTGCCGCCTTCGCTGAGCGGTTTGACCATCGCAGCATCGTAGACGTTGGTTTCCGCGATCAGCCATACGCGACGGTCGGCTTGATCGGACCAGCGTCGAATCTCTTCGCTCATCTGTGTCGTGATGTGTTTGGGCGAATCGTCTTTCATGCAGTGGATCGCGTCGACACGAAGTCCATCCAGATTGTATTCATTGAGCCACATGATGGCGTTGTCGATCACAAACCGACGAACGATGTCACCTCGTTTGGGATCATCAAAGTTGGGGGCAGCTCCCCAGACGGTGTTGTGTTTGCGAGAGGTGTACGGACCGAACTCGGACCAGTAGTTGCCTTCCGGACCAAAGTGGTTGTAGACAACGTCGATCATCACCAGCAGCCCGCGGGCGTGTGCCGCGTCGATGAACTGGCGGAACTCATTGGGAGTTCCAAACGCGGTCATCGGTGCATACCAATGAGTGCCGTCGTATCCCCAGTTCCAACGCCCTGCACAAGCGGCAATCGGCATCAATTCAATTGCGGTGATGCCCAGGTCCACCAGTTCATCCAAGCGGTCGATGGCGGCCAGGTATGTTCCTTCTTCGGTGAACGTGCCAAGGTGCAATTCGTAGATGATCAGCTCATCCAGTTTGCTGGCGGCGTTTGCGGCGGTGGCTTGAAATGAAAATTGTTTGTCGACGACGGCCGATGGGCCATGGACGCCCTCGGGTTGATAGCGTGAGGCTGGGTCTGGGAACGCAGGCAGCAGCATGTCAACGTTCAGTTTCGCGTCGACATCATCAAAGGCATCCGCAGCTTCCTTGGGCACGAATCGATATTGATAACGGGTGCCATCGAAGACGCCGTCCACGACGCAGCGATGAAAGCCTCGGTCTTCGCGTTGCATGCGGATCAATCGATCGGGCAAGACTTCCAAAATCACGCGTTTGTGTTTGGGAGCCCACACGGTGAACTCCGCTCGGTTGGCCGCGATCAAGCGGGCTCCCCAAGGAATGGATTCTGAAAACGCAATTGAATCAGTTCTCTCCGCTTCATCGGCGTCAGGTGAATCAAGCAGTCCGAACCAGCGGGCTCCTTCCAGCACTCCCGATGTGCTGGTCCCCTTTGTCAAACGCAGGCGGTCAGCCCATCCGGCGGTGCGATGCGCGTCGGCGACTTGACGAGCGATATGGCGATTCGCATTGCCAACGACGACGGCGCGGTACCCAGCGATCAAGGCCGCGGTGTCATTGCCAGAGTCACCACAGAATACAATTTGTTCGGGTTGAAGATCATGTTGCTCGCACCACCAATGCAGTGCGAAGGCTTTGGAGGCTCCTCGTGGCAGAACGTCCACCAAGCCGTCGTTGTTGAACGGGTCAATGCTGCTGACGATGCTGCACGGAAGTTCGTGCAGCTTGAGGTAGTCTTCCACGGCTTGATGGCAAGCATCCAGTTCCTCCGCCGGCACGTAGTAGCTCCATTTGTGCCGACCTTGCTTGAACGATTCCTGCAAGGTGAAGTCAGCGAGTTCACCGATCGCTTCGCGATGTTTCTCGATGTCGATGTCCCCGAGGACTTCATCCAGGATCTTTTCGTAGGCCGATTCGCGAACGTAGCCGCCGTTGCCATCGGCTTGGTAGATGCTGACTCCGACGTCGCACAATATCCATTGAGGTTTGGGCAGGTCGAATTCACCGATTGCGTCTCGCACCGAATCGAAGTGGCGTCCGGTGACAAAGACCAAAGGCACATCGGTCGCTTCGAGTTGCTCTCGAATTTGTCGCATCGATTCTAAGGCGGCATCATCCCCTTCGAGAGGCAGGAAAGTCCCGTCCAAATCCGTTGCCAAGACTTTTGCCGGTAAAGACGTCATTGAAACCGTTCGTGCGGAGCCAAGGTTGGATGCGATCGTGGAATTCATCGTGTAAGATTGGGCGTTGTCGCGTGAAGATGATGTTTCGATTCTCTGTCAGTTCGCTTCTCAAGGATTACAACGCACGATGACCGATTCGTCGATTGCCCGCAGTCAAGTTCCACCGGCAGGCGTTGCAATCATCGTGGGCGAGGTCCTGTGGGATTGTTTTCCCGATCGTCGTGTCTTGGGAGGCGCACCGCTCAATGTGGCTTGGAATCTAGCCGGTTTTGGGTTGGAACCTTTGTTCGTCAGTGCTGTTGGAGATGATGAGCTGGGCAACGAAATTCTCAGTCGTATGCGTGACTGGGGAATGTCCACCGACGCGGTCGCGGTGCTGCCCGGAGTGACAACCGGCACGGTGGCAGTGACGCTCAAAGATGGCGAGCCGCAGTACGAAATCGTGGGTGGGGTGGCCTACGATCAGATTCCCGTGCCGAGTGAGTCGGTGCTGATGGCGGTCAAAGATCGAATTCGCGAAGCCGCCCAGCAAGGTCTGCCGTCACTGCTGTATCACGGCACGTTGGCGTACCGAAGTCCATCCAATCGAGAAACCATTCATCAGCTTCGCGATTATTTCGCGGACGGCGAGACAGACCGGATCGACGTGTTCTTCGACATCAATGTTCGCAAACCGCACTACGAAGTGGCTTGGTTGGATGACCTGATGCCTGGCGCTGGTTTGGTCAAGTTGAACGAAGACGAAATGAGCGATCTGGCCGGTCGCGAATTGTCCAACTCGGATGATCGGCAATCGGCGGCACGTGAATTGCTAAAGACTTATCCCAACCTCAAATGCTTACTGGTGACGCTCGGCGCCGACGGTGCGGAGTGTCATTTGAGTGAATCCTATCAGGCAAGCGGCGGCGGTGATTCGAAACCGATCACCGTGGTTGCTCCGGAACCAGATCCTTTGGTCGATCCGGTTGGTGCCGGGGACGCGTTTGCGTCGGTGGTGATGGCGGGACACTTGAAAGGTCTTCCGGTCGAGCCCACTTTGAACCGTGCGACTCAGTTCGCATCTCAGGTGTGTGGTTTGCCGGGGGCAACGAGCGACGAGACCAGTTTTTATCGGATTGATTTCACCGGCGATCCCCACCGCGTTCCAGATGATTGAACGCAACCGGCGGTCCCGGCCCTTCTATCGACAGGAATAACATGAGTATGCCCGCCAGCGGGACACTTCGCGTCACTTTGCTTAGTTTGCACGGATTGATCCGTGCACGAGATCCCGAGCTTGGAAGAGATGCGGACACAGGAGGACAGATCAAATACGTTCTCGAATTAGCGGAAGAACTTTCGCGTCGAGAAGAAATCGAGTCCGTGGAATTGGTCACGCGGCAAATTTTCGACGATCGGGTCGGGCCGGATTACGCCCAAGTCGAAGAGGTCATCAATCCAAAAGCGAAAATCGTTCGCGTGCCATTTGGGCCAAAACGATATCTCCGCAAAGAAGGCTTGTGGCCTTACCTGGAGACCTTCATCGATCAGATGTTGGGACATTATCGGCGCGTTGGGTTGCCCGATTTGATCCACGGGCACTACGCCGATGCGGGCTACGCGGGCGCTCAGTTGGCTCGTCTTCTTCACGTCCCCTATGTCTTCACTGGGCACTCACTTGGCCGAGTGAAACGCCAGCGTTTGATCGCTGCGTCGCAAGAGTCAAAAACGGCCAAGCCGCCTCGTGATCTGGATAAAAAGTTCAAGTTCACGGTTCGAGAAGAAGCGGAGGAGTTCGCGCTGGAGACCGCTTCGCTGGTGATCACCAGCACCGGCCAAGAAGTCGAAGAACAGTATGCGATCTACGATCACTATCAACCGGATCGGATGGAAGTCATTCCTCCGGGGGTGGATCTTTCCCAGTTTTATCCCGTCGATGAATCCGAGCCGCTGCCGCGAATTCATGATCAGCTCACGCCGTTTTTGAAGGACGCGGAGAAGCCGATGGTGGTCGCCATGGCTCGTCCAGACGAACGCAAGAACATCGAGATGTTGGTTCGCGTGTTCGGTGAGAATCCCAAATTCCGCGAAATCGCGAATTTGGTGTTGGTTCTCGGTTCTCGCGAAGATCTTCGTGAAATGCCTTCTGCGCAACGTCGTGTGCTCACCAACGTGCTGCACTTGATCGATGTCTACGACCTGTATGGTCATGTGGCGTATCCGAAGTCGCATCGCCCCAGCGATGTGCCGGACCTGTACCGATTGACAGCCCGTCGCAAAGGCATCTTCGTCAATCCTGCGTTGACGGAACCGTTTGGGTTGACGCTCCTCGAAGCCGCCGCCAGTGGTGTGCCGATTGTTGCCACCAACGATGGTGGCCCCAGTGACATCATTGCCAATTGCCAAAACGGGTTGCTCATCGATCCACTTTCTCCGGAAGAAATTGAACACGCTTTGATGCGTGGGTTGACCGAGCCCGAACAATGGAAGACTTGGTCTGAAAACGGCATCGAGGGATCTCGAACTCACTACAGTTGGGGCAACCATGTCGACCGTTATCTGCGAGACGTGACGGAGATCATCGAGCAGTCTGCCACCCCGGCGTTGGCTCAATCGGTGGGGCGAACCACGCGTCGGCTACCCGAGTTCGATCGGATCATCATGACCGATCTCGACAACACATTGACGGGGGACGACGACGCCTTGGCGGACTTTGTGGATCTCTTGAACACCGCGGGGCGCGACATTGGGTTTGGGATCGATACGGGCCGCTCGCTCGACGAAGCGATGTCTTTGATCACCGAACTCAATTTGCCCCGGCCGGACGTGCTGTCGGCCGCTGTGGGAACGGAACTGTATTACGGCCAAGACCTCACTCCCGACCTCTCCTGGCGAAAGCAAATCAAGCATCACTGGCAGCCCAAGTTGGTCCACGAAGTGCTTGACGAGGTGCCAGGATTGTTTCTGCAAACGGAAAAGGACCAAACCGAGTTCAAGATCAGTTACCGGATTGACCCGGAAGATTCGCCGTCCGTGGCGCAAATCCGCAAAATGCTCCGTTCGGCGGGACTTCGTGTGAAAGTCGTGTTGTCGCTGGGATCGTTTTTAGACATCATCCCGCTCCGCGGCGGCAGCGAACTGTCGTTGCGGCACCTTGCTTATCGCTGGGGGTTTGAACCCGAGCGATTGCTGGTCGCAGGTGACTGCGGCAATGACGAAGGCATGCTGAAGGGCGGCACGCTGGGCGTTGTGGTCGGGAACTACAGTCCGGAACTCGACAAGCTGCGTCGATTGCCGCGGATTTACTTCGCAGAAGGGCATCACGCTCGCGGGATCATGGAAGGAATCGAGTATTACGATTTCTTGAACCACATTCGGATTCCGAACGATCGGATCGAGCACGAACCCGGAAAGCACCGGACGAGCGAAACGGCAGGCGAGGAAACGAACGAACAACATGACGAACAATCCGCAGGCGAAATGAATGACGACCGCAACACACGTCAATCTTCCGAAACCGCCACGGCATCCTGATTCAGCCCCCGTTCCAGCAGAGAACATGAACGCTACGCACACCAACGCGCTGATGCACGCGGTCCGCAACGGCGTGAAGGATTCGCGTGCACAGAGTGCGCTGAATCGTTTGCTGCCTCGTTTGGAATCGTTTTGGGAAGTCGAAAATGTCTCTCAACGAGAAGCCGACGAAATTCAGTTGCGGATCGTTCAGCACTGGGACGACCTGTTCGGCTACCTAGTGCATTTGTACGGCGACCAATGGGATTTTTTCTATCACCTCGAGCAGATTTTGCTGACAGTCATTCGCGGTTGGCGAATGCGCCCCGAGCAGTTGAAACGCGATGACGAAAACCGAATCAACAACCCAGAGTGGTATCTGTCAGAGAAGTTGGTTGGTGGGGCGCTGTATGTGGACTTGTTTAGTGAGAATCTTGGTGAACTGCGAAAGCAGATCCCCTACTTTCAAGACCTGGGCCTGTCCTACTTGCACCTGATGCCGCTGTTCGCAGTGCGTCCAGGCAACAACGATGGCGGCTACGCGATCAGCAACTATCGAAGCGTGGATCCTCGCGTTGGAACGATCGACGATTTGCGATTGCTCGCCGATGACCTTCGTGAAGCCGGGATCTTGTTGGTGTTGGATTTTGTTTTCAACCACACCGCGGATGATCACTATTGGGCACAACAGGCTCAGTCAGGAAACGAGGAGTATCAAAAGTACTACTTCATCTTCCCCGATCGCACCGTGCCGGACCAATACGAACGCACGCTGCGTGAAATCTTTCCGACCGTTCGTCGTGGGAACTTCACGTGGCATGACGGCATGCAGCAGTGGGTGTGGACAACGTTCAACAGTTTCCAATGGGATTTGAATTATCGAAACCCGGAAGTCTTCCGAGCGATGCTGTCCGAGATGCTGTTCATCGCCAACACGGGAGTCGACTTATTGAGGCTCGACGCGGTCGCGTTCATTTGGAAACAGATGGGAACGAGCTGTGAGAATCTGCCTGAAGCCCACACGCTGATTCGTGCATTCAATTCTTGCGTTCGAATCGCGGCACCAGGGTTGGTTTTCAAGAGCGAAGCGATTGTGCACCCAGACGATGTCGTTCGGTACATCAGTCACAAAGAATGCCAGACCTCGTACAACCCAACGCTGATGGCGTTGATGTGGGAGTCGCTGGCGACTCGGGACACGAAACTTTTGCGACGTTCGCTCGCGCGACGACACAAGTTGCCCGAGCGAACCACTTGGGTGAACTACTTGCGGTGCCATGACGACATTGGTTGGACGTTCGATGATGCAGATGCCGCTGCGGTTGGCATTGAAGCGTTCGGGCATCGACAATTTCTGAATGCGTTTTACACCGGCCAATTCGAAGGCTCGTTCGCTCGCGGGGTCCCGTTTCAACACAACCCTGACAACGGCGACATGCGGATCAGCGGGACGCTTGCATCGCTGGCTGGTTTGGAGCAAGCCATCGAGGCTGAAAGCGATGAATTGAAAGAGCTCGCGATTCGCCGCATCCTGTTGCTCAACGCGATGATGCTCAGCGTCGGTGGGATTCCACTGGTGTACTTGGGAGAAGAGTGGGGAGCACTGAACGATTACGATTTCGTCAAAGACCCAGCGAAAGCTGGCGACACTCGTTGGGTTCACCGTCCCAAGATGCAGTGGGAGTTCTTGGATGAACTCGGTGATGATGGTTCCACTCGCGCTCGGATTTATCGATCGATTCGCAAACTGATTGCGATCCGCAAGATGACGCCCGCGTTTGGCGGATTGGACATGGAGCTGTTGGTACTCGAGTCACCGCACCTGCTTGGCTATGTCCGCCAACACGAAGGCAACCGTGTGATCGTCGTGGCGAACTTCTGTGAGCACCCTCAGCAGATCGACAGCAACCGATTGAGGACGGCTGGGATGGGGCGGTTCTTCGAAGACCTGTACTCCGGTCAGACGATCACAACGTCTCACCCGTTGGAGCTGGGCCCCTACGAATTCATGTGGCTGCACCGAGTCTGATTCATTTGATTCGGCTCACCGGTGTAGCTTCGCACGGACAGTGCATCGCACGGGCAATGGCTGTCGTCGTGGACGAGGCGACGAGTTCCCTGGGCAGCCCGGACACTTATTTTGCCCGCGTTGCTCAGTAGTCCTGGCCGGTGAGGCTCTCGAGCACCGATTGTTGCCACGTCTGCAATTGGTCTGTCAGGCTTTGGGCGATCTCGGGTTGGTCGGCAAGCACATTTTGGGTCTCGTTCGGATCTGTTTGCATGTCGTAAAGTTGTTTGGAACCATCCGCGGGGACCACCAGTTTGAAGCGATCGTCCAAAATCACGCGGCCGCCGCCGAAGTCTTGCGGCTCAATTTTGGGGTGATGAAAATTGATAAAGTCACGCGTTGCATTGCCCCGCATCAACTTCACCAGCGGCGTGGTGCCCTGCTGGGCTTCCTCGGGCAGGTATGGGGCCCGTTTGGATTCTCGGCGGTGGTCGAAGCTCCAGAAGCAAATCGGTTGATTGCGTTGCTTCATTTTGCCGTCCAGCAGAGGAACCAGACTCACGCCATCGAGGGGACGTTTCGGCACTGCGACGCCAGCGAGTTCACAAAGCGTCGGCAGGATGTCCGTTGTGACGGAGGGGACCTGCGAGGTGGTCGGCATGCTGATTTTCGCGGGCCACTCAATCAATCCCGGGACTCGTATTCCACCGTCATACAGGTCTGATTTTTGTCCCCGCAGTGGTGAGGTGACGATCCCATCACCCGATGTGCCGTTGTCACCGCAGTACCACAGCATGGTGTTGTCGCGAAGTTCATTCGCGGCCAACCATTGACGCAGCGTTCCAATCGAACGGTCCATCGCCGTGATTTCCGCGTAGCGTTCGCGGAGCACTTCGCCGAGTGGCCGCCTCACCGGCAGGCCCGTTTTGTTGGAAGTCAGGCGTGTCGTCTGATTGGCGTATTGACTGGGAAGGTCATCGTACAACGCCAGGTCTTTTGGCAAGCCGCTGTAAGGTTCATGCGGAGATCCATACCAGATCACGAGAAAGAAAGGTTTGTCTCTTGGGGCCGTTTGAAGGTATTCAATCGCTCGATCGACCAGCAATTCGGAACTCTCTCCTTGGAACTGCTGGGGTGGGCCTCCGTTGTGAGACAGCCAAGGGTTGAGTTCGAAGAAATTGTCATGTGACAACCACTCGTCAAAGCCGAACGCTCCAGGGTTCGTTGGGGAGGAGGCTTTGACTGGTCCGAGGTGCCATTTGCCGAAGTGGGCAGTGTGGTAGTTCGCTTGTTTCAACAAGCTAGCAACACCGATCTCTTCCGGGCGAATCGAGTAGTTTGGCGTGAACGTTCCATAGCGGTTTGGATGCCGTCCCGTGACGACGCTGCCCCTCGTCGGAGAGCATGTCGGATGGGCAGCGTAAAAGCGATCCAGTCGCAATCCGGTCGCTGCCATTTGGTCCAGGATTGGTGTCTGCAAATGTGGGTGGCCGTTGTAACCGGTTTCGTCCCAGCCATGATCATCGCCCATCAGCAGGATGACATTGGGGGGATCTGCTGCGGGAACGTTTTCACTCCAGGTGCCGAGAATCATCGCGCTCACGGTGGCAACCAGCATCGAGAGGTGGACGGCTGTGTTTCGGCAGATCAGGAGGGAGGGCACTGGGGGGACTCCGGGGCAAGACGGACGAAGAAGGGACACGAATGTAACTGTTTCCTCCCGCGTGTGCCGCCTTCGCCTGGCGAGCATGCCCGTTCCCTATGATCACACGATCAGCATCGCGTCGCCGTAGCTGAAGAATCGGTACTCGTTCTCGATCGCCTCTTGGTAGGCACGACGAATCAAATCGTGACCGGCGAAGGCGCTGACCAGAACGAGCAGCGAACTCTTGGGCAAGTGAAAGTTTGTCATCAACGCATCGACCACGCCGAAACGATACGGTGGTTTGATGAAGATGTCGGTCGCACCTGTCCAGGTTTCCGCGATCCCGCGGCCGTTAATTTCGCTTCGGTTGGCGACGCAGCTTTCCAACACACGCACGCTGGTCGTTCCTATCGCGACGCAGCGTCCGCCGCCGCTTCTGCGATCATTGATTTGATTGACCGCGTCGCTTTCAATTCGACCCCATTCTTCATGCATTCGATGCTCGTCGATGTCATCGACTTCGATAGGACGGAAGGTGCCGATGCCGACATGCAAGGTGACTTCCGCCGTCGCGGTTTGACCTTTGGCAATTTCTTCGAGCAGTTGTCGGGTGAAGTGCAAACCGGCGGTAGGAGCCGCGACGCTGGCGGCGTCCTCGGGTTTGTCGCTGGCGAAGACGGTTTGATAGTTAATGACATCCGCATCCACCATGTGCCCATCGCGAATGTAGGGTGGGATGGGAACGCGGCCGTATCGGTCCAGCCACTTCCCTGGTTCGATCGCCTGAGGCGGACCTTCGAAAAAGTCGTTGGGAACGGGTTGAACGAGCAGGTGTCCTTGGTCGTCCCGCCCGATGACCATCAGTTCGCCACCAGCTCGAGCGTCCCGGTCATCCAAGGTGATCGTTTCGCCGGTTTGCAGGGTTCCGCGGGTTTTGGTCAGAAGTTCCCAAACCCCGGTCGCTCGATCCGATCGCAAAAACAGCCCTTGCCAGCGGCCTCCGGTTTTGGTGCGTCTGCCAAACAAACGCGCCGGGACGACCCGCGAATTGTTCATCACCATCACGTCTTCCGCTCGAAGCAGTTGCGGGAGGTCACGCACGTGGTGATGTTCAATCTCTCCGGAGGCTCGATCAACCACCATCAACCGAGCGTCGACGCGGTTTTGAAGCGGTTCCTGAGCGATGCGTTCGCGAGGCAAGTCGTAGTCGTAGAGATCGAGGGATGGCATGCGGAAGAGTGCGTCCGAGCGGGGGAATGGGGCGAGATGAATCAAGCGACCAGCATAAGGGCGTGGGGCAAATGTCGCGACCACGGCTATCGAGACCGGCTTTCCATCTCGACGGGCTTGGAAGCTCATCGGACGCGGCCGGCGTGGGGCATGCCACATCGGCCTCGCTGATGCGTCTGGTCACCAGGACGCTGGCTCGGTGGTGTTGCTGGAGACTGAATCGGAACTGGGGACGGAATCGGAAGAGGGGCGGTGCACGCTGGATCCGACTGGGCCCTCCCCCAAAAACTTCGTTTCGGGAGAGGTCCTCAAATGCTGCACCCGCTAAAACGCGGCCTTCTTAAACTGCGTGACCTCAGAGGAAAGGGGGTGTGGATGCGGTGACTTTGCGGGCACCCGAAGGGGTGGATGTGATGGCTGGCTCTGATTTGCCGATCAAGAGGATTGGATCGTCAGGTGTCATTCGGCGTGGCGCCGGTCTGCTCGTGTTGGCAGAGGGTTGAGGTGACACACGAAATGACTCGCGAGCTTTCATCGAGACAGTGTTCTATTCCAAGAACGCTGGTGGTTGCTTGCCTGGCAATCCTGTTGGGATGGAACGCCACGACGGAAAAAGTCTTGGGTCAAAACGCTTCGGCTCAAAATGTTTCGGGGCTGGACCTTTCAACGCAAGACTCAGCCAGAGGTCTGGCTGATCTGCAAAAGCAACTGGATGCTCAGCAGGCCCGAATCGACGAGCTAAAACGGCGTGTCGAGATCGCGGAAGCTCCCTTCGGTTTGTTGGCGGACGAAGACGATGACGGTTGCACTCCGGGCCTGATCGAGCGGGTTGCGTTGGCTGCGGAACAGTCTCCGCAAGCAGCATGCGATGGAACGAACGCGAAGGCATTTCGAACGCTTGACTACTACGCGGATTACGATCGCGGTTTTGTGATTCGTCCGTTTGACAAAGCGAAGCACCCGTTTGAAGTGAAGTTCAATGGCTGGGCTCAATTTCGGCATCATGCCTTTGTCACCCAAAGCGATTCTTGGACGGACAATGCGGGAGTCACCCGTCTCAAGGAAGACCGGAGTGCGTTTGACATCGAGCGTGCTCGATTGGCGATTCGCGGCCATGTGATTGATCCGAGGCTGACGTACTTTGTACAGGTGGATGGGGACACCGACGGAACTCACACGCTGGATTTTTTCGATTACTTCTGGGGCTGGCAAGCCACCGACCGATTTCAGATTCAGATGGGAAAACGAAAGGTGTCCGCCAGCCGGCAGTGGCTCCTTGGGGCGAGACACACCCGCTTCGCTGATCGACCGATGGCGAACGACTTTTTTCGTCCTGATCGAACCGTTGGCATTTTCGGGATCGGGAAGTTCGCTGAGCATGGTCATTATCAAATCATGGCCGGCAATGGGTACCGAACAGCCAACCTGCCCAATTCGTCGACCGACAATCGCTTCACGTTTGCCGCGACCAGCTACGTCGATCCGGCAGGGGATTTTGGTTCGCGGATCGTGGACTTTGAAAACACGTACGCCGCTCTTTGGCGACTTGGGCACTCAGTCGTCTATTCGCCCCAAGCGGTCCAACCCAGTGGAATCGCTTATGGGGAAGCCAACTTTGTCCGGCTCTCCGATGGCACACGTTTGACCCAGTCCGGGGCGGTTGAGCCCGGCGTGTCGGTCTCCAATTTCGACGTGTGGTTGTACGGGGTGGATTTGGCTTGGAAACGTCGCGGATGGAGCGTGACAAGCGAAGTGTTCCTACGCTGGATCACTGATTTGCAGGGCGATGGCTCGATTGCCAACGACGGGCTGTTTCAGCACGGATTTTATGTCGAAGGCGGCAAGTTCTTGATCTCAAAGCGATGGGATGTGAACCTGCGTTATTCGCGGGTCGACGGGGAGTACGGCGCTGCCAACGAATACGCGGTAGGAATGAACTGGTATCCGCTGTCCAAACCGAGTTTAAAGTTCACCCTGGATGCAACGCAGCTAGATGGAAGTCCATTGCAGAACACGACCAGCGACATCTTGGTTGGCGACGACGGAACATTGTTTCGAACCCAGTTCCAGGCAGAGTTCTGAAGTGGAGACGGGCGCAGCCGGCCTGTTCAACGCGTCATCTCGACGAATCGACTTGGAATCGCCATAACAGTGGCCGTTGCGAGGATCGCTGAATCCACGCGGTCTCTCGGCTCGCTCCCAATCTTTCCCTCAATCTTTCAGGCAACTCGATGGAAGCCGGAATCGTCGGCTTGCCCAATGTCGGCAAAAGCACCCTTTTCAACGCTCTGACGTCCAGCGTCGCGGCTCAAAGCGCCAACTACCCGTTCTGCACGATCGAGCCCAACGAGGGAATCGTCAGTGTTCCCGATTCGCGTTTGCATCGGATCACCGATTTTATCAAGCCTCAAAAGGTCATTCCTTCGGCGCTGAAGCTGGTCGATATCGCTGGCATCGTGAAGGGGGCAGCGGACGGCGAGGGATTGGGCAACAAATTCCTCAGTCACATCCGACAAGTCGACGCGATCATGCAGGTCGTGCGTTGCTTTGAGGATCCCGACGTGATTCACGTCAGTGGTCAAGTCAATCCAATCGCAGACATCGACACGATCGAAACGGAACTCGTGTTGGCCGACATGCAAACGCTGGAAAATGCCTTGGGCAAGGCACAGCGGACAGCTCGCAGCGGCGACAAAGAGGCGAAGCTTCGCGTCGCGGCGATCGAGAAGTGCAATGCCCACTTGGAAAGCGAGCAACCGCTGCGAACATTGGAATTGCCGGAAGCCGAACAGAACGCGATCAGCAGCTACGGGTTGATGACCGCGAAACCGATCCTGTACATCGCCAACGTGGATGAAAACGACCTCAACGGTGAGCACGAGTTGGTGGACAAGGTGCGTGAGCATGCAGCCACGACCGGAGCTTCGGTGGCCTGCGTTTGCGCGAAACTGGAATCAGAGATCGCTGAACTGGACGAAGAGGACCGTGCGGAAATGTTGGCGGATGTGGGCTTGGAAGAGCCATCGCTGAACGTCATCGCCCGCGAAGCTTATCGCACACTCGGATTGCAGAGTTTCTTCACAGCGGGAGAAACCGAAGTCCGGGCGTGGCCAGTTCGAATCGGTTCCACGGCTCCCCAAGCCGCGGGGGTGATCCACAGCGATTTCGAACGCGGTTTCATCCGGGCTGAGATTTACCAGTTGCCGGATTTGGAAGAATACAAAACTGAGAAAGACATTCGCCAAGCCGGTAAGCTTCGTGTCGAAGGCAAATCATACGTGATGCAGGACGGTGACATTTGTCACTTCTTGTTCAACGTTTGATCGACGTAGCAGCGGAGCGGCATCGCAGCCAAAAACATTGCCATGTTCATCCGTTGGCTGAGTTCCTGACGCTCTCACCGCCATCCCTCCTACTGACGGTTCTATGAATAAAATGTTGATTCCTATTCTCTTCGCAATCGGCACAGCCTTGTTTTGGGGCTGCTACGGTCCAACGATCGGCAATGCTCAAGCTCCGCGGGTCAACGGGGCACCGCTGTGGTCGCCTTTCAAACCTTATGTCTTCATCGGCATCGCGTACCTGGTCATCGCGATCGTTGGCGGAATTGCCATGATGAAATTCAAAGGCGACTCGTTCACGTTCTCGGGCGAGCACTTCGCGACCGTCAAATGGGGATTCTTGGCCGGTTGTTTGGGGGCGATGGGAGCGGTGTGTTTGACCACCGCGATGATGACCAGCAAAGGCAATGCATTGCTCGTCATGCCGATCGTGTTTGGCGGGGCGGTGTCGGTCTCCGCACTCGTTTCCGTGCTCCGGTTGGGAGACCACGTGCAAGTCAGTCCTGTGCTGTGGGTCGGAATGACGTTGACCGTGGTCGGCGTCGTGGTTGTGGCGATGAACACACCACACGGGCATGCACCGACCAAACCGGCGACCGAATCGAGCGAGCCGGTTGATTCGCACGCTTCGGCTCCAGCCACATCCGACGAGACGCAAGCGTCTTAGTGGTCTGTCACGACTGGTTTTTAGAGTAGTGGGCGGGGGGTCGGGGGCTGGACTGGCGGCGAAAAACAAGAAATTGAGGCACGGGCACAGCGCCCAACCCACCCATTTAGAA
>NZ_JBICHO010000093.1:0-3895 GCF_043100905.1 Rhodopirellula sp. JB055
GAAAAAACAATGCCTCACGCAAAAACGCAACTTCAAAACGGGTGAGCGAGGAACGCCCCTCACCCCCACGCCGGCCCCATCCGAGGCGAGGATGCAGTCCGCCAATCCCAACCCGACGCGTGAGCGAGGGACCACCCTCCGTATCCGTAAGGTGCCACCCACCTTCCGCAGTCCCGACGCGTGAGCGAGGGACCCACCGGCTCGTTGCGATGGCATGGGGTCCCTCGCTGACGCGTCGGGTTGTGAAAAAAACAATGCCTCACGCAAAAACGCAACTTCAAAACGGGTGAGCGAGGGACGCCCCTCAACCCCACGCTGGCCTCATCCGGGGCGGGAAGATCTGGCGGGAAGATCTTTGGTGTGTTGGTTGGCGATCCCGAGAGCCGCCGGTTAATATATTGACTTCCGCGAGCAGCCTGCTCCTCGAGTGTTCCCAGCGGGGGCGTTTCGACCAAGCAGGGCTCGCTGAAGCGGTGCACCACCGCGTCCCCACCCTTCCCCTTCCCCCCGGCAGATGCTTCGCCCATGAAATCCCTCCGTTCTTCCTCGTCAGCTCGCATTTTCGCGAGCATGCACGCGGGAAACTCATCGTCCCGGCTTCGGCGCACGGTCGCGTCGTCCATCGTCCATCTGGCCGTCTTGTGCGGCGTTCTTGGATCGGCCATCGTTCCACTTTCGAGCGTTTCAGCCGCCGGCTTAGGAGTCACTCCCGCCGAGCAATTCAAGGTCCCTGAGGGCTTTGAAGTGGAATTGCTGCACGAAGTGGCCGCCGACAAAGAAGGCTCGTGGGTTAGCCTGACGGTTGATCCCAAAGGCCGGTTGATCGCCTGCGACCAAATGGGAGGGCTGTTCCGAATCGACATGAGTTCGGGCGAAGCCAAGGTCGAGAAACTGGACATCGATTTCGTCGGTGCTCAAGGTCTGCTGTGTGCATTCGGTTCGCTCTACGCCAACGTCAACGCTCGCAACGAACCCTGTGGTTTGTGGCGTTTGACCGACACCGATGGCGATGACCAGTACGACAAAAAGGAACACATCATCCCGCTCAACGGTGGCAGTGAGCACGGACCGCACGCGTTGATCCTGACTCCCGATGGCAAACGCATCATCATGGTCGCAGGCAACAACACCAACCTGCCCGAAGAGATCGCTCACTCGCGAGTGCCCAAGGTCTGGGAAGAAGATCACCTGCTCGGCCGCATGCCCGATGCTCGCGGGCACAACGCTAACCGCATGGCACCCGGTGGTTTCATCTGCTCGCTCAATCCCGATGGCAGCGAAGTGGAATTGATCGCGACCGGTTTTCGGAATCCCTACGACATCGCCCTGAACCGTCAAGGCGAACTGTTCACCTACGATGCCGACATGGAATGGGACGTCGGCACGCCGTGGTACCGTCCCACACGAATCAACCACGTGATCAGTGGTTCTGAATTCGGATGGCGAAACGGCACCGGCAAGTGGCCTGCCTACTACCCGGATTCGTTCGGATCGGCCGTTGACATCGGTCCCGGTTCGCCAACCGGGATTGTGTTCGGTTACGGCGCCAAATTCCCCAAGAAGTACGAAAACGCTCTGTTCATTTCCGATTGGAGTTACGGAAACATTCACGCGGTTCATCTGACCGAAGACGGATCGAGCTACAGCGGCACCTACGAAACCTTCGCCACCGCTGCTCCTCTGCCCGTGACCGATTTGGTCATTCACCCCGATGGCGCGTTGTACTTCGCCATTGGTGGACGCGGCACGCAGAGCGGTCTGTACCGGATCAAGTACACCGGTGACATCGCCGCAGCCAACGCCGCCGAAGAAGCCGTCGCGGCATCCGCCGAAGCCAAGCAGCTTCGTGAACTGCGTCAAAGCATCGAAGCCCTGCACGTGGATGACGATGATCTGGCCGTCAGTACCGAGGACGCGATCAAGTTGGCAATCGAAAACCTGAGCCACGACGATCGTGCGATTCGCTTCGCCGCCCGCATCGCGTTGGAGCATCGATCGCCTGCGGCGTGGAAATCGTCCGCACTCAGCCAAGCCGATGGGGAAGCCAAAATCCTCGGCGTCATCGCGTTGGCTCGCACCGGCGAAGAATCCGATCAAGCCGCCGCGGTCCAAGCGTTGACATCGATTGATCTGGAGTCGCTCACCGCCAGCGAAAAGATTGACTTCCTGCGTGCGGCTGGTTTGGTCGCGATGCGGTTGGGCGATTTTGATGAAGCCCAACGAAACGCGTTGGTTGCCAAGCTGAAAGGCCAGTTTCCTTCCGGAGTCGATTCGCTCGATCGCGAACTGGCAATCATGGCGATCTACCTGAACGTTCCCGGTTCAACCGCTTCGGTGCTGGCCGCGATGCAGGATTCGCCCAGCCAAGAGAGCCAGATTCACTACGCGATGGCGTTGCGAGCGGCAAAAGAAGGTTGGAACATGGATCTGCGTCGCCAGTACTTGGCGTGGTTCAATGAGATGGCCACCGCACGGGGTGGCATGTCGTTCGGTGGCTTCTTGGACAACATCAAGAAGGTCACGGTCGACGCTTTGTCCGATGCCGACAAGAAATCGCTGGCCGAGGTGCTCGCCAAACCCAAGCAAGCAGACGAGCCTGCCGCTGGGCCGCCGCGTGACTTCGTCAAAGAATGGAAAGTCGAGGACTTGGTCGACATCGTCAGCGATGAGAACCGTCGTCCAAACTTTGAAAACGGCAAGGCCATGTTCGCCGCCGCGACGTGCTACAAATGTCACCGCATGGGATTGCAGGGTGGTATCCTCGGTCCTGATTTGACCAGTGCCGGTGGCAAGTTCAGCCCGCATGATATGTTGGTTTCGATCATTGAGCCCAGCAAGGTCATCAGCGACCAGTACGGTTCCACTCAATTCTTGACCGAAGACGGTGACATCATCACCGGACGTGTGATCAACATGCACGGCAACGTCTTGAACGTGATGACCAACATGTTGGATCCGTCGTCGTTGGCGAAAGTCGATCGTGAAGGCATCATCCAGACGCGAGAGTCCCAGGTCAGCATGATGCCCAACGGTTTGTTGGACACCCTGACGGCCGAAGAGATCGCTGATTTGGTGGCTTACTTGCGAGCCGGGGGCAACGCCAAGCACGCGATTTACACGCAACCAGTCGCCAAGCGATAGTTCGTCCTCGACGGATTCGCACTGCGAACGAAAACGACTTCAAACGACTTCGGAAAGCCCGCCTTTCCGAAGTCGTTTTTTGATGCGCTGATGGTCACCCTTCCCTTATGGCACTTGCTTTGCAAATTCACTCTCTTCCCTGGGGAGGTCGAGCAGCTTTTGGATGCTGTGCTTGCAATGCGTTAAGAGCCCCGCCCGTGCAGCGGGAGGGGGCGGAAAGCGAGCGTTCAGCGAGATTTCCGGGTGATGGCAATCCTCGCCGTTTTCCACGCTCGGCCCCCTCCCTCGCGGACGCCTGAACGGCGTCGCTCGACCTCTGGGAGGTGCGAGCGAAGAGCTACACACCGGGCTGTTCGTTCAATCCTAACCCGACGCGTGAGCGAGGGACCACGTGTCGTTGCAGCGAGCCTGTGGGTCCCTCGCTGACTGGTCGGGTTATGAAGAATCAATGCCTCACGCAAAAACGCAACTTCGAAACTCACGCGTTCGGGTTGTTGTGGGGCGTCGCTCGCTGACCGGGCTGTTCATTTGATCCTAACCCGACGCGTGAGCGAGGGATCGTGGGCCGTTGCCGCGAGCCTGTGGGTCCCTCGCTGACGCGTCGGGTTGTGAAAAAACAATGCCTCGCGCGAAAACGCAGCTTCGAAACTCACGCGTCGGGTTGTTGTGGGGCGTCGCTCACTCACTGGGCTGCTCGTTCAATCCTAACCCGACGCGGGAGCGAGGGATCACGTGCCGTTGCGGTGAGCCTGGG
>NZ_JBICHO010000094.1:0-16315 GCF_043100905.1 Rhodopirellula sp. JB055
TCCCTTTGGGAAGGTCGGCCCGCTTCGGGCCGGGGAGGGTTACGCGCTGGTTCCGATGCTCGACCCTCCCCTCGCTTCGCTCGGCCCTCCGAGGGGGAGGGTGATGATAAACGCATGGCAACACAGCAGTTAACATCTGCAGGGCCTCACTCCTTGGCTTGCAGTTGTTGTTTCAAGCGTTCGATTTCGCGTTTCAGTTCTTCCACCGTGGGTGACTTGGTTTGAGCGGGCAAAGCGTCTGGTTCAGCCATCGGAGCGGGGGTCGCGGGCGGAAGGGGTTCAGCAATGGCTGCCGCTGAATCGTCTGGCAACGCGAGGGGATCAACTTCGGCGGTCGGTGCTGGGAGCGTGAAAGACGCCTTGGGTTCGGCGGCGGGCGCGGGCAGTTCTTCGCTGGCAGGTGGTGGATTGGATGCGTCGCCACCGAGCATCTTGCCGAACACAGAACCCATCCCGCCAAGAAAACCGCCGGAGTTGGCAGCGTTGGTCTCGGCCGCTTGAGCGTCTGCACTTGCGGCATCCGGTTTCGAATTCGCGATGGCTGATCGTGTGGGGACGCCACCGGGACCTCCCATTTCGATTTGCTTTTGAAGCAGGTCGTCGCCCCGAACCAAACCGAATTCAATCTCGTCGCCCGGTTGGAGGATCGCGATCTCACGCAGCAAGTCGTCGGTGCCACGAACGAGCCGACCGGAGGCAGAGACAATTCGATCGCCGACGGCGAGTCCCGCGGCTTTGCCTGCTGTGTTGTCAGGAACCGTCACGACCAAAACGCCTCGTTGAGGTGTCGCGTCGCGGACTTCGATGCCGAGGGAACCACGTGATCGTGCGAGCGTGGGGGCTCCATGATTGGAGGGTGGTGAAAGTTGTTGCGATGCCGGTGGTGGAAGTTGTGGCGTGGGCAATTCGTTGGTGGATGATGAATCGCGGTTGGGATCGTCCAGAACGCTTCGGTCGGAACCGGGGAGCGTGAGGGGAGGTTTGGCAGCGACTCGTGGGCTGGCGATCGCAGGAACATTCCCGCGATACAACCGTCCGCCGCGAAACAACTGCATGGAGACGGCAGGTTCTTGGCCGGGTGAGGAGGGGACATCTTCGAGTGCTGAAACCGCATCGTCGAGCGTGCGTGTTCGAGAGTTTCCGATCGCGACGATCAAGTCACCGGGACGGACGCCTGCTTCATCCGCTCGAGATTCCGATGAAAAGCCGTCCACACGAAGGCCTTCGTAACCGCCGACGACTGCCGGTGAGACTCGCATGCCGAACTGAATCTCATCGGAGGCGATTTCACCTGCGCGATTGTTGGTGGCGTTGGCTGCGGAGGTGCTTCGTTGCGTCGATGGTGTGCGCCGAACGGTGGACGAATTGCGTCTGGGGACGGGCGTTGCCAGGGTTCGATTCCGTGAGGCAGTGCCGCGGCTGGCTGCAGCGGGATTTTGGTAGCGTGGTTGCGCCAGCGGCGATGGCGGAGGCGATTGGATGCGGTTCCGCAATCGTTCCAGCAGACGTTGGGCCGACGCATCCGGAGCGTTGATCGCATGAGTGCACGAAACGATCGATAGGCAAACGGCCCAGCGTATCCAGTTCGAGCGTCGACGTGATCGAAGCATTTGTATCTCCACTTGAGACGCGATCCGAAAAGGGGCTGACCTTTGGAGGCGTGCGGTTTTGGTGTAGTGTGCGGCCTTGCCGGAGAGCGTCAGGCCCTTTTCGGAGGACGGAAGGTTCCTGCGAAACATGGCTCCCCAACGTGAGGGAGCGGACTCAGAAGGACGCGGTCAATCGATCATAGAGAGAATGATGGGGAACGCCAACCGATTCGGGCTCGACGAGGCTTCCAATGGGACTCGGGCGGCCGATCTTGGTGTCGGGGCGAACCAGGCACCGGTTTTTCGGCCGTTTTCCTTGGCGGAACTGCCTGCTTTGCTGCCTCCGGCGCTCGCCGTGATCCCGCCAGCCCGGGCGGTGATGGTCACCGACCAAATTCGCTCGGCGATTTCGCGGCAGGTCACCGACCAACTGATTTTGCTTGTCAGCGAGACTTCCGACGCGATTGCGATCGTACTTGGAACGCCCGGCAGCGATATGGCGACGGTGCTGCACGCCGGGCCGATCACCTTGCCAGCCCCACAGGCGAACTGGCCCAAGCGGCAAGTATCGCAAAATTCACAATTGGCCGAGGGGCTCGGCCGGACACTTGGTCGGATCTGCAAGCAGCGGGGCATTCAGTTTTTGCAGTGGGCCACGGCTTGGCCACCCAAGGAGGCTTCTTCAGCGGCCTCTGCCTCAGACGATTCCCCGAGTGCTTGGCCCGAGTGGATGGGGTTTTCCAAAGTGGGTGACCTGGAGTATCTGGCCCTCGACCTCACGGATTCGTTTTCGTTGGAGTCATTGGACGCTCCTGCGAAGTTGCACGCTCGGCCAATGGACGTCGAGGATGAGGAGCAATGGAAGACGATGCAGACGCTGGTCCAGCGAACCTACCAAGAGTCGATGGATTGTCCCAACTTGGAGCGATTTCGAAGTGCGACGCAGATCATGGACAGCTATCAAGAGGCTCCCACGTACGCACCGGATTTGTGGTTCATGTTGTCTGAACAACCAGGTGATGAACCGGTCGGTTGCTTGTTGATGGCGCGTCATCAAGGCGACCCAGCGGTGGTGTTGGAAGTGGTTTACATGGGAGTGATTCCTGATGCGAGAGGTCTCGGTTTTTCGCGTGACATCCTTTCGTTGGCGCTGCAGTGTTGTCGGGAAGAATCAGCGGCCCGCATGATTCTCGCCGTGGATCGGACCAATCGTCCTGCACGGGATGCGTACATGCGTTTGCCAATGCAAACGATTTTGCGTGAATCGGTATGGGTGAGAAATACAACCGACTGAGAGCACGAAACACTTGTGCATCGATCTTGAATCCCCTCGCCCGAATGAGGTATCGACGTTCTGCAGAACGTACCTCCCCTTTTCGCCCCGTGCGCTGTTGTGATTCGCTATGTCTGAAAATTCGATTTCATCCTCCAACCTTGCTTCCGAGTTGAACTTGGGAGCCACCGATGTTCCGCCGACAAGTTTTGCGGATGCCACATCGGACTTGGTCAATCAGATGACCGAAGGGAACTTCGATGGCTTGACCGATTACGCCACCACGCACTTGGCACCCGCGGTGCTTTCGGCGGGACTCGGGTTGTTCATCGTCTTCATTGGATACTTGGCAGCCAAGTATTTGATGCGAGTCATCAGTCGTCCGGTGTGTCGACGCGTGGACGAAACACTTGGCAAGTTTGTCGGCAAGATGGTGTTCTACTCGGTGATGTTCGCTGTCGTCGGGGCTGTGCTGACGAAGTTGGGCGCGCCGCTCGGCGGATTGGCCGCCATGCTCGCTGCCGCCGGCTTTGCGGTTGGTTTGGCATTTCAAGGAACGCTTAGCAACTTCGCCTCGGGCGTTTTGATGTTGGTGTTTCGTCCATTCAAAGTCGGTGACGTTGTCAACGCAGCAGGCGTGACAGGCAAGGTCGACGAGATCGATTTGTTCACAACGACTTTGGACACCCCGGACAACCGACGCATCATCGTTCCCAACAGTGCGATTGCCGGTGGTACGATCGAGAACATCAGTCATCACCAACATCGCCGCGTGGAAGTGCCCGTCGGTGTGGACTACTCCGCCGATCTGCAGACCACCCGTGCTGCACTGCAAAAAGCGGTGGATCAGTTGGCCGCCAACGTCATTCAAGGTGAAAATCGTGGCAGTGCCGTCGTGCTGGCTGGTTTGGGTGACAGCGCCGTGAATTGGAAGGTCCGCATGTGGGTCGCCGGATCCAATTTTTGGCCGATGACCGAAGCGTTGACCGGCGAAATCAAGACGCAGCTCGATGCTGCTGAAATCGGTATCCCCTTTCCTCAAATGGATGTGCACGTGCATCAATTTGCAGAGGCTGCTGCAAATGCTGAAAAAGCTGCTCGCACCCGGCCCACGCGTCGGGCCGCGGATCGCTTGGCTGGTTGAGAGCTCGTTTCCATTGAATGGGAATGAGGTTACGACGAAATCGTGAACGAAATCGCCGGCGGCTAGCCCGGCAGTGACGCTGTGAAGTATGCTGAGGCCACCGAGTCAGATCGGTGGCCTTTTTTCGTAGATGCCGTTCCATCAAACCATCCATCGGTACGACCATGTGGCACACTAGCCAAGGCGATCGCACGCTCGAAGGTGCCGAAGCGGAATTGATGCAGCGATTGATCGAATCGCTGCTCGAGGACTTGCTGCTTCAGTTTGACGAAGAGTGGCAACCCGATGCCGATTGGTCCTGTGACACAGGCGTTGAACTGTTCGACAATCTTCACAGCGAGCAACAGATCGCGCTCCTGCATGATGTTGCTCATCACTTGCTTGAGCCCACTCCCGAAGGCATGACCCTGAGTGCAATTGCCGAAGCCACCGTGGCAGCGCTGTTCGCCGAACTGCACCACCATGTGGAAATGGAGTTGGACCTGTCATTGGATGTCAACAATGTTCACTGGCGGCAGTTGATTCGGGACGCTGCGATCGAATGCTTGGTCCGCGATGACTTGTTGGGGATCGATTCGCCATCCGACGACGTGATCCAAGCGGACGAGGAGTTGTCGACAGAATTCCGAATTCCTGATTTGCATTCACTCGACAGTTTCGCTTGGAGCGATCTGATCGAATCGCTGGCGGACCAGATTCTGTGGGACCGGGATTTTGAAATGGCTTCGTTGTTCTTGGACGAAGACCCACGTCGATCCGCCACACGTCGGGAAGTGATGGGAATCGATGCGAACTACTTTGTGCAAATTCCCCCCGATCCGCGTCCCAGTGAGATGCCATCGTTGGTGTCCGCGACACAAGCTCTGATCCGTCGCAAACCACGCTGAAGCGGATGGTTCGAGGATCACGTTTCAAGAATCCCGTCAGACGAATGCACCTACCGAATTGATGAAACGCAACGCGATTCTCTTGACCAATGACGATGGGATCGACGCGCCCGGTTTGCTCGCGATGCACCGCACCATCACACAGTGGATCCAAGCGACAGGAAACCTGGATCGGTATGAGATCACGGTGGTCGCACCCGATCGCGGCCGCAGTGAATGTGGGCACAGCGTCACCACGACGCGGGACCTCACCGTCACCGAAATCAAGACGGGATGGTTTGCTGTCGACGGGACACCTGTGGATTGCGTGCGATCCGCGATGACGGTGCTGTGTCCCCGGGCGTCGGTGGTTTTCTCAGGGATCAATGCGGGGGCGAACTTGGGCGTCGATTTGCTGGTCAGCGGAACCTTTGCCGCGGCACGGGAGGCGGCGCTTCATGGCGTTCACAGCATGGCGGTTTCTCACTACCGCCGACCGGATGTGCCCAAGACTTGGGACCACACGGGCCGCTGGCTCAAACCTGTATTGGATTCCTTCTTCAACGACACTTCGTTGTTGGAGGACTCTGCCTTCTCGGAACGAGAAGAATCAGAACGTGCCGGCGGGGAGTCGGATCATCGGCCGGGACAATTGTGGAATGTTAATTTGCCAGCAATTGATCCAGCGACACAGATGCCATCCGTGTTGGACTGCGAGGTGGAGCGGAAGCCGATGCAGCGGTCCGGAATACGAGCGGACAGCGACGCTGAGTCTCAGAATGCGAGCGAAGCAGTGGCAGAGCTGAATCGGCAGCCCATCCGAATCCAATCAGATTTCCATGGACGACCACGGACATTGGGGACCGACGTGGAGCGATGTTTCTCGGGGCACCTGACGATCAGTCGGATCAGCCCCTATCCAGCGTGATGATTGCGTTTCTCACGTGTAGAACGTGTCCGGCTGAAGACACGCGAGCGGAGTGGCCGGGTTTCTCGGACTGAAAATGTTCAGCAAGCGGCACGATCGCGATAGCGAGGTCGTGAGCAGCGGCGTGCACGGGCGGAAACGTCTTCGAGGCTGTACTGGAACGCGGATTTTTTCAGAAATCGCAAAGCGTAGCCCACGCAGTGAGCGATTTTCAACCAACCGCATGTTCACACTGGTCCCTGATAGCACAGTTGCGGGACTTGTTCGTTCAACACTCGTTGATCGATCAAGTGCCGAACATCATCGGCGGTTGATCACTCGCCGATCGCCAATGGAAGGCGACGTCGCAAGTGGGGTGGGACTCAGTGTGAGAGAGCGGCAATCAACGTTCGGCTTGGCCAGCAACAGCAATGTCGTGCTCCAACATCGCGGAATTCGGAGCACCCGCTTTGTGCTGCTGAACCGGAGGAACGCTCTCCTTCTTGTCCAATTCACCGCGAACGATGGAAACTTCGCGAGGGGCTTCGATGCCGATGGCCACACGATTTCCTGCGATGCGATTGACCGTGATCACGATGTTGTCACCGATGACCAGTTTTTCGCCTTCTTTTCGACTGAGTACCAACATTTCTGAATCCTTTCCCGATGGGATGCTTTTCGTGTTTTGAAAATCGTTTCAAAGTTCGTCGTTCGAGATCAACGTCTCATGACAGAGAGGGTTGATGTCGAATCCGTTTGCAACTGGAAGCACTCGGCTTCGTGAGGAAACTTTAATGAGCAATGCATGCGCCATAAAGTTCGCCCAAACTCCCGAATCCTCGCAATAATCTCGCTTGTGCTCAAAAGTAGCGTGCTGGGCGAGCTTCGAACTGGGTTGAGAACCGATCTGAATCAGATTGATCACCAACCATCTGGTTGATGTCTTTCCAAACTCATTTCAAAACGAGAGGCCGTCTCACCCTGAGACAACTGACTCTCTCGTCCACACAAGTAGTATCTGCTGCCGGCGTGACACGTTTGGTCACGCACGCAGATGAGCCAGAACTTTTTCGGTGTTGGGCTCTGAAATCAAGCCTTTTTCAGTGATCAACGCCGTGATCAAGTCGGCCGGCGTGACATCGAATGCTGGGTTCACAACCGCAACACCCTCGGGAGTTTGCCGCGGCGAGTCGGTTCCGCAGGGGTAGGAGACCTCGTCACCGCTGCGTTGCTCAATCGGAATCAGATCGCCCGATTCGAGTTCGGCGTCGAATGTGTTCGTCGGGGCGGCGACGTAGAATGGGATGTTGTGGTGTTTCGCCAGCACCGCCAGCGGATAGGTGCCGATTTTGTTGGCCACGTCGCCGTTGGCCGCGATCCGGTCGGCTCCCACGATGACGGCATCGACTTGTCCCTGCCGCATCAGGCTGCCGGACATGGAATCCGTGCAAACGGTCACAGGGATTCCAGCTTGATGCAGTTCCCAGGCCGTCAGACGGCCTCCCTGCAGCAAAGGACGCGTTTCATCGGCAAAAACTTGCAGCGTGTGACCGGATTCTTGCAGGTGGTAGATCGGTGCCAAAGCTGTGCCCCACATCGACGTGGCCAGTGCTCCGGCGTTGCAGTGGGTCATGACGCGAGTGCAATCCGCCAGCAGTGTCGCGCCGTTCCGGCCAATCGACCGGCACATTTCGCGATCATCCTCGTGGATGCGGATGGCCTCGGTGACCAATTGCTTGCGAAGTTCGGCGACGTCCCCTGAGAATCCGTCCACGATGGCTCGCATCCGGTCCAGGGCCCAGAACAAATTGACCGCCGTGGGGCGGCTGGTCGCCAAGTGGTCGATCGTTTGCCGGTACTGAGCCTGTGCTTCTGCCAGCTTCGAGTTTGCGTCCACATCGACTGGGGTCAGGGTGACCCCGTATGCGGCGGCGATGCCGATGGCAGGCGCGCCGCGAACGACCAATCGTTGGATCGCGTCGTGCGTTTGGTCGATGGTCGTGCAGACCAAACGCGTCAGCGACCCGGGCAACTTGGTTTGATCCAGCAGATCCAGTTCTGCGGGCCGCCCATTTTGGGCGGCGTGATATCGAATCGTTTCAGCTTCGTTCACATCAGGGACCGTTGCGAGAGGTTTGGAAAATCAAACGTCAGCCGCACTGGGAACGACGAATCCATCGCGGTACTCGCGAGTTTCCATCGCTTTGGCTTCGTCGTTGTCGACAAAGGTTTCCGCCTCGGGATCAAACTTCAGCACCGGGCCGAGTGAGAGCTGCTCTTTTTCCGGATCAACGTTGTTGTCCCGAAGGTGCTGCAGCGTTCGGTCGAGTGTGGCTTGATCGTCATCCAGCGACGAAATTTTCGCGAGTGACTCGGAGATCGTTTTGGGATCGACCCGGTTTTCTTGACCAACGTAGTACGAAATGTTGCCCAGGTGAGCGATCGCAGCGGACAGATGACCGCAGCGTGCATCCGCGTGAAGCGTCGAGGCAACTCGAGACTGTACCGCATCGAGGAAGTTCGCAAAGTGGGCGTCTCCGACGCTCGACGTCGCCTTGAATTCACGCACCAATTTGCGTTGTTTGTCGAACACGGCACAGCGGTTGTAGTTCGGGCCCTGCACGAGATAGCCGTCTTCCCCGTAGAAGATGACGCCGATCTTGTTGCCTTTGCTGTAACCGAACAACTCGTTGATTTCTTGATCAGCCGACTCATCGACGCTCAAGCCGCGTGTTTCAAACACGATGGTTTTGTCGCCGTAATCGTAAATCGAAACTTGCGTGTTGGCCGTGTCACCCGCGTCGACGTAGTCGGGGTCTTTGCGTTCCGCTTTGTAGCCCAATCGTCCGGCGTAAGTCAGCACGGCGTTGGGGTGGCGTTCCAGTCCCAGTCCCCAGCGTGCCACGTCGGTTTGGTGGGGGCCTTGGTTGCCGGAGTCACCATTGCCGTAGTGACGCTGCCAGTGCCAGTCATAGTGGAAACGTTGACGGGTCAATTTGGGGTCGGTGTAAGTCGCTGGTCCGCTCCAAAGATTGAAGTCGACGCCTGCGGGGATTTCATAGTCGCCCAAAGGACCGATCGACTTGCGTCGTTTGTAGCACAGGCCGCGAGCCAGTTTGACTTCGCCGATTCCACCATCCGCGAGGAACTGCATGCCTTCGCGAATGCCGGAGCTGCTACGGCACTGGGTACCGGTTTGGAACATGCGGCCATACTTGGCTGCTGCGGCGACGAGGGCACGGCCTTCGTGAATGTTGTGGCTGATCGGTTTTTCGATGTAGACATCTTTGCCGGCTTGCATCGCTTCGACGCCCATCAACGCGTGCCAGTGATTGGGCGTGGCGCTGGTCAGGATCTGCACCTCATCCATGTCCAAGGCTTCGCGAAAGTTTTTGACGACTTTGGGGCGAAGTCCCTGCAAATCGGCGACTTTGTCAGCACGGCTGTTGCCAACTTTTTCATCGATGTCGACCAACACTCGGATTTCGGTGCGAGGGTCTTTGTCGAATCCGCGAATGTGCTCTCCACCGCGACTGTTGACGCCACAGATTGCCACGCCGAGTTTCTCGTTGGGCGAGGTGGCTTGGGCGGACGCGGATCGACTGGTGTGAACACCGAAGGCCGCCCCGACCGCGATTCCGGTCGCGGTGAACTGACGACGGTTGATTCGCGAGGCACGGGCGGAGGAAGTGGGGGCAGGTTTCATGGCGGGCCTGTGGAAGGGAGAGGAAGGTAGGACGTTGGGGAAACATACACATTATGCATGCTTGGTGCGGCGTATTCACCCACCTTACGCTGCCAAAGTCCGAAGAGTCGGAATTTTACTGGTCGACCAAGGAATCTCGCCGATCAGGCGGGTTCGACAGTGGTTCCGGGATTTCCTCAAGTATCGCTGGCCCGCGATCCCTCATTTTGACTGCAGGAATTGATTGAGTCCCTCGAGGTCGTCGGTGTTGATCAGGTCGACTCCGGCGGCGTGTAGGACCTCCCAGGCGGATTCGTGGTCAGGCGTGGCCCAGAACCGAATTCGGCGATTTTTCTGGTGGGCCTGATCGAGGATCCGGCTCAGCTTTTCTCGGTCGGCCGCGGGCAATTCTCCTTTGCCTCGCCACTTGAAATTGCGGCCCCAGTGGTCGCTGATCAACGGCATCAGGTCCGCCGAATAATCGCTCTCCAGATCGCTGAGTCGCCCATCCACGCCGACAAACCGCGGCAAGTCGGATCTCACCAATTCGATGGGGCGATTGCCGCTGATGATGGCCGTGACCCCGCGACGGTGCACGCCATCGGAATCGACGTGCGTGAACACGTCGTCGTACTTCGAAAGCAGTTGATTGAGCGCCCGGTAGGTGGATTCCCCATCCGACTTCAGGTCGATCAACAGCGTGACGGGTTGCCCATCGCCTTCGACGCTTTGGAACGAAACCGAGGGATCCTTCGCGTGGGATCGCATTCGCTGACGCAGCGGATCGAGGTACAGCGCTTTCAACGTTCGCTCGGCGGAAAGTTCTGAGGTGGAATGTGCGACCCAGAGGTCACCATCGACCAGAAAGATGTCGGCTTCGATGCTGCGGAATCCGTTGTCGAGGGCGTCCAGCAGCGGACGCTCATGCAGGTAGTCGTTGTGCGCGTGAGCTTTGGGATGCGACGGACGAACCGTTGTGTTCGAAGCGGGCGTTTGGGCCGAGCACATGGTGGTGGCCAGGCTGACGAAGCACGCTGCGATGCAGAAGGGAACAGCAGTGGAGACGCTTGTTCGGCGTCGCAATGGCGATCGAATGTTCACGTGGGGCTCGTGATGAATGCACGGATCTGGGAGGTAATTTCAGACCGAGGATTCTAGCCGCTTTGCGAGCCAGTGTTGGGAGTGCCATGTTTTGTGGAGGCTTCGTTTTGTGGAGCCTTCGGGGAACTGGCATCCAGCTTGTGCAGCCGAAGCATTAGGTCGGAAGCTTATCCCACTACGGCCGGCTCGGGACGAGGTGGAACGCCACGGGCGGAGTCGTCGATGAAACCCGTGTCCATCCCCAAATCTTGCAACAGCAACCGCGAGCTGATGCGGCTGGATTCATAGATCACCGGCAGTCCACTGCCCGGATGGGTGCCGCCGCCGACCAAGTAAACACCATCGAGTTCTTCGAAGCGGTTGCGTGGTCGATTGTGAAGCATTTGACCCAGGTTGTGAGCCAAGTTGAACGTGGCCCCTTTGTAGATTGAGTAGTCGCTCTGCCAATCGTCAGGAGTGATTTGATGTTCCACGCGAATTCGATCACGGAGATCCGTCAGACCCAGTTCCCCAAGTTTGTTCAGCGTCAGTTCGCGAAAACCGGCGGCTTCTTTGGACCAGTCAACGTTTTCGGTGTCATGCGTGACGGGGACCAGCACGTACAGCGAACTGTGTCCGGCGGGAGCCAGCGTCGGGTCGGTCACGCCCGCGTTCTGGACATACACCGAGGGGTCTTGGCTGAGAACGTGATCGGTTTCAATTTCGCGTAGGTTGCGGTTGTAGTCGTTGCTGATGTGGATGCTGTGGTGTGGCAGGTCTTCGTACAGACCTTCGATGCCCAGGTACAACATGTAAGTGCTGCAGGAAAATTTTTTCTTGGCAATCTGTTCGTCCGACCAACGTTTGCGAGAAGCGTTGGGAACGGTCTTGGTCATCCAGTCCGCGAAGTCGGCGTTGACGACAAACGCATCCGCGTCGTAGCGATCGTTTTCGGTGTGCAATGCACGGACTCGTCGGCCTTCCATCTCGATTGAATCGACTGGTTCGTTGAGCCGGATCTTCACGCCCATCTCTTCGGCGATCTCGGCCATCTTTTCACTCACACGGCTGCAGCCACCGATGGGATGAAAGACGCCGTATTCGTACTCGAGAAACGACAGGATGCTGAACAAACTCGGGCAGTTGAACGGCGACATTCCGAGGTACTTGGACTGAAACGCAAACGCGATCACGAGCCGTGGGTCGCTGAAGTAGCGCTCGAGTTCTTTGCCCAGCGTGCGGAACGGATGCAAGTGTTTGGCCGCGCCCAGCAAGGACGGCTTCATCACGTCCATCGCGGAATGAAACGGTGACTCCAAGATCGGACGGAACTTTTCCAGCTTGATCCGGTTGTCGTCCATGTAGCGTTTCAATTGCCCAACGTCTTGCGGTGAGAACTGAGCGATCTGGCGATCCATCTCGTCCATGTCGGGTGTGCAATCGAGTTGGCCACCGCCACCAAAAGTCAGCCGATACTGAGGGTCCAAACGCTCCATCGGGACCTCTTCCATCAAGTCATGGCCGGTCGAGTGAAAGATCTCGTCGAGCACGCGTGGGTAGAGAAAGAACGTGGGGCCGCAGTCGAATCGAAAGCCATCCATTTCGATCGCGGACGTCCGGCCGCCAACTTGCCCGCGGCGTTCCAAGAGGGTCACGTCGCAACCGCCCGCGGCGAGCTGCATCGCCGAGGCCAACCCACCAGGGCCGGCACCCACGACAACGACTTTGCTTTGCGACATATCAACCTTACTGACCAGACCAAGAACAACCACCAAGAGCGGCCCCACAGCGAGACTTTTCAAAGCCCGCCCGACGCAACTGCCTTATCTTACGCGTGCGGCCAGTGTTAGAGATACTGCTGGTAGGCCGCGACGGCCAATTGGTCGCACAGCTCGTTTTCGGTGTGCCCAGCGTGACCTTTGACGTGATGGTACGTCACTCGGTGAGCTTGCATTTGACGGTCGAGTTCTTGCCAGAGTTCGACGTTTTTAACAGGCACCAATTTGGAGCCATCTTTGCGTTTCCAACCGCGACTCTTCCAGCCGGCCATCCAGCTTGACATGCCCTGCCCAACGTATTTGCTGTCGGAGTACAGATCGACGGCACAGGGTTCTTTGAGCGCCTCGAGCCCGCGGATGACGGCCATCAATTCCATCTGATTGTTGGTCGTGTGAGGTTGGCCGCCTGATCGTTGGATCTCTTTCAACGTTCTTGGGCAACGCAACACAAATGCCCATCCACCTGGGCCGGGGTTCCCGCTGCAGGCGCCATCGGTGTACAGCTCCACGGGTTTCAAATTGGCGGCAGGTTTGGATTCAGTCATGTTGGTTCAGTCCGTTGGATGAAGGTGCGTCCGAGTTGCAGGAATCAGGTGGCGGGATGGGAGTCGCGGGATGGAATCGTCGCGGGATGGAATCCGGGATGGTATCACAGTGATCCAATGATTGGCACGAGGTTCAACCTGTGTTGCGGCCAATCTGAAGTCCGTCGGGGGCGAAGACGCTGCGGCCGCCATCGACCGGCAAACAGACTCCGGTAACAAAGGTGTTTTCACAAAGGAAACCGACCGCGTGAGCGACGTCCTCGGGTGTTCCCACTCGCCGGGCCAGAGTGCTGTCGGCCAATTCATTGACGGTGTCTTGGGTGACATCCTCGGACAAGAGCACCGGTCCTGGCTGCACACAGTTGACTCGAACATTCGCGTTGCTGCTCCCGAGTTCGACCGCCAACGATCGCGTCATGACCTCGATGGCGCCTTTGCTGGGGAAATACGCTGCATGTTCGGCGTAAGGTCGCACCGTGGCCCAGTCACCCAGGTTGATGATGCAACCACCGTGGGATTGAGCGACCATGTGTCGACCGGCCGCTCTGGCGCACAGCAGGGACGCGACGGAGTTGACTTGGAAGTACCGGCGGATCTCGTCGCCGGTGATGTTTTCCAATCGCGTGGGCGTCCAGATTGCGGCGCTGTTGACCAGGATGTCGAGCCGGCCAAAGTGCTGATGCGTTTGATCGATGATCGCGTCGCAGGTCGTGTCTTCTTCAAGCGAACCGAGCACCACCTTCGCTTCTCGACCGAATCGTTGCTTCCACTGCGAGGCGGCGTGCCGGGCTTCATCGACGCTGGTGTTCGCGTGCAGTGCGACGTGGCAGCCGCGGCGAGACAGTTCTTCCGCGATGACACGACCGACTCGCGGTGAACCACTGCCCGTGACGATGGCAACTGGATCATCGGTGTCAAAAACGTCTTGTAATCGTGAACGACGATTGGTGGTTTCCACCTCAGACGCTCAGCTCTTCGCATGAACCGGTGACATCGAAACCGAGGTCACGAATCATGTCGTAATCCGCTTGTGGCGCTTGCCCCTGGGTCGTCAGATAGTCACCGACAAACACGCTGTTGGCGACGTACAGGCCCATCGGTTGCAACTGACGCAGGTGCAGTTCACGACCGCCGGCGATTCGCAGTTCACGATCCGGATTCACGAACCGGAACATGGCGAGTGCTTTGAGCGCGTCCTGAGGCGTGAGCGCGGCGGTGCCTTCCAAGGGCGTGCCGTCGATCGCGTTGAGAATGTTGACGGGAATCGATTGCACACCAAGTTCCTGGAGGTCGAACGCCATCGACACGATGTCGGATTTGGATTCGCCCATCCCGATGATGCCGCCGCTGCACATTTCCATGCCCGCATCACGCACGTGACGCAGCGTTTGAACGCGGTCTTCGTAGGTGTGGGTCGTGCAGATTTTTTCGTAGTGCGTTTCACTGCTGTTCAGGTTGTGGTTGACTCGGTCGACACCACAAGCCTTCAGCCGTGCCGCTTGAGATTCATCGAGCAGGCCCAGGCAGGCGCAGATGTCGAGGTTGTATTTCTGTTTGATCTCGGGAACGATCTCTTCGACCGCTTTCATTTCCCGCTCATTCGGTCCTCGCGCCGAGATGACCAAGCAGTAGGTCTTGGCACCTCGTTCGGCCGCGACCTTGGCGGCGTCCATCAACGCATCGCGTTTCAGGATGTTGTACTTGGGAACGGGAGCATCGGAGACCTTGGATTGGCTGCAGTAGTGACAATCCTCGGGGCACAACCCGCTCTTGGCGTTCATCAAGAAGTACAGTTGGACGGTGTTGCCAAAGTACTGATGACGGATTCGGTAACCGGCTGAGATGATCGCGGGCACATCCAGATCAGACGCTTCCAACATCCCGAGCGCTTGCTCTCGTGTGATCGGCGTGCCGTCGAGGACTTGTTGAGCCAATGCGTCGTAGTATCCCGGAGGCGAAAAAGCACCAACGGACGATGATGTTTCGGCAGCACTGGAGTCAGCAACGCTCATGGAACCAGGGGGGGCAGCGAGGAAAGAGATGAGAGGGATCAGGACGTGATTTCAACCCGCATCGTCGGCGTTTGCTCTGCTGTCGACAAGGCGGGGCGTTCCGCAGCGGGAGTTTCCGAGACCGCCAAAGCCAAAATCTGGTCCAACTGCTGCCGCAATTCAATCATCTGATGACGGCTGAGCCCTTGCCCGATCAAGCTCGCGGTGTGCAAACCGGCGATCACCAGCAGCGAAATCGGCACGCTCCACAGGGCTGTCATCGACGCACCCAGGCTCCACTGCACGTACGCCACCAACAATCCGCAGCACAGCACCAAAGCCATGGCGAAATAGAGAAACATGCAAAACGTCCAAATTTCAGGTCTCGGTGAGAATCGGCCAAACAACTGGCAGTCCACGTCGTTGGCGTGCCCCGACTCGGGATTCTGGTCGGCGCTGGGTGCCACCGCGTTTTGAGCTGAATCCCGCTGCACGTCGCTGAACTGGACGGACAGGTGAGGCGACCAAAATCGAGTCTCGTCTCGTGGTGGTGCAATCTCCAAACACTTGCCCGCCGCAACCGCTCGCGTGTCGGGGCCCAGTTTGGCAATCGCCGTGCGAACTCCCGCGACCATCGCGTCAGTCGGAATCGGGAAGTCCATAGAGAACGTGGGTTGCATTTCAAGAGGGGACATCGTGCCAAATCCAAATTGACGGACGCAGTGGAACTCTCCGTCATTGTGCTCTGATGACGGAATGGAGGCAAATGCAACCAACTGAGGTTGCATTGGTGGGATGTGTGCCGTTGGTTGTCCGGCAGCTTGTTTGCGGAGCCATTGCCCGCGACACTTCGCCGCCTCGTCATTTCTTTTTCCGCTCATTGAGACGCAACCGTGCAGGACTACCGTCACACCAAAATCATTGCCACGATCGGACCAGCCACCGAATCGCCTGAAAAATTGGCGGCATTGATCGAAGCGGGTGTCGATGTGATGCGGCTGAACATGGCGCACGGAACGCCGGAGTGGGTCGGCGAAATTGTCGGCAGAATCCGAGCCGTTTCCAAGAAGATCCAACGTCACGTGGCCGTGATGATGGACGTGAAGGGCCCGGAAATTCGGACGGGGGCTGTCGAGGAAAACATCGAATTGAAACCGGGGGATGAGCTGGTGCTGTTCACCTCGGACTGCCCTGACCAATCGGCTCGCGAACCCGATGGGACATCGCGGGTCAGTGTGAACTATCCCGGGCTGCCTGGCGCGATTGATTTGGACAGCACGATCTTGGTCGACAGTGGATTGCTGCACTGGCACGTGGTGAGCAAGGACGCCACGACGGTTCGCTGCCGCGTGATCACGCCCGATCATCTGCGCGAACGCCTCAAGACGGTGATGGACCCGCTGCCGATCTGGTACGCGCCGCTGGAACATGACAGCGTCGATGGCGACGAATACCCG
>NZ_JBICHO010000095.1:0-10022 GCF_043100905.1 Rhodopirellula sp. JB055
GGTTCTTTAGCTACGGCGACGCAATGCTGATCACGTAACATTTCAGCCGGCGAGATCCAGGCAAATACCTGGAATGCGGCGAAAAGCTGCGAGCGAAAAAGGGAAGGGCCATGGTGAAGCCCTCCCTGCCTCACCATGGCCCTATCATTGCTGGAACGATGGCACCGATCGTTCCACCCTCCCAATCCATGGTACAAGGAGTATCGGATCGCACCGGTCAAATGCTTCAATCGATTTGGTGAGGTGCACCGTTTTTTCTGACGAGCGCAGCTTCCCTACGGCAAGGCAATGGTTTTGGGCTCAAGCCCGATTGTTTTGCAGCGAAAGAAGACTTGGTTTCAGTGGAACCAAGCGTTTGCGGGAGTAACCGGCGTTAGGTGACGTACTCTTCCTCCGCCTCTCCAGTCGGTCGCGAGATCTCGCCCGTGTCTTCGAGATGCCGGACAATGTCCACGATTTTCTGCTGGACGGCTTCGACTTCGCTGATCCGAACGCTGCCCAAATAGCCCATTTCTTCTTGCAGATTCTCGGCAGCACGCGAACTCATGTTTCGCAGTACCTTTTGTTGCAGCGCTTCGCTGGCTCCCTTGAGAGCCATGGCCCACTGTGCCGTTTCGACATTTTTGAGCAACGCTTGGATGTCTCGGTCGCCCAGTTTGGAAATGTCTTCGAAGACAAACATCAGACGTCGAATGTCCTCCGACAATTCGGGATCCTCGCGTCCGAGTGACTCCATGATTGTCCTCTCGATCGCACGTTCGACGACATTGAGGATCTCGGCGACGCTTTCGACCCCACCGGTGTTGCTGTGCTGCTGATTGACCATGTTGCTAAGCCGCAGTTCGAGGCCTCTTTCCAGCTCCGAGACGGCCGCAGGGCTGGTTCGACCGATCGAGGCGATGCGACGGATCACTTCGAGCTGTTTCACGCTATCAAGCCCACCTAGGACTTCGGCAGCATAGGACGAAGGCACATGCGAGAGCAACAAAGCAATCGTTTGGGGATGTTCTTCACCGATGAATTGCAGCAACGTTTGTGTATCAACTTTTTTCACAAAGCCGAAAGGCATTGCCTCGATGGTTTGCTGCAAATTGCCAATCAATTCGCTGGCATCGCGGCCCAGGGCTTCTTTAATGAGTTCTTTGGCGCGTTCCAGGCCACCGGGACTGGCGTAGATGGAGCTCGCTTTGCTGGTCAAAAACTCCGCAATCACCACTTCTTGCTCGTCGCCCCCCACAGAATCAATCTGGGCGATTTTGATACTGATCGTCTCGATTAAACGAGGCGGCAATTGCCCCAGAACCTTGGCCGCGACCTTGGTTGGAAGGCTCATCAGCAAGATTGCTGCTTTGGTCAGGCCGGGATCGTCGACAGTATTCATGGTCACAGAATTTTGCACTTCGATCGGAAACCTGCCACGCAAACGGATTGGTGTGAGGCACAACCGGGGAGCTCACTCCTCTTTCATCGGCAATCCAGCCAGGAAGCTCGATCGAAGGAAGTCTCTGCGCGCTTCGGCTCCGATTTGAATCAGAACATCTGGCAGAACCGGCAAAGTTGGCTAGCCTGAGACAGATTCGGGATGCCTTCCGAACGTCCGAACGATCATCCAGAGTACCGCCGCCGAGATGACCAGGCTGATCCAAGGAGAAAATCCCCACGAAGCGGGCAGCGTTCCAAACAGGATACAGATGGTGCCCACAACCAACGCGTACGGCATTTGTGTGCGGACGTGCAGCACGTGATTGCAGTCACACGCACGACTCGACAACACCGTTGTGTCGGACAAAGGAGAGCAGTGGTCACCGAAGATCGCTCCCGCCAAGACACTGCTGAACGTCGCCAAGCAAATTGGCGACATCGCCAAACTGGGGTCCGTTGCAGCCAAGGTCCCTCCCGCCTGGGCAATGTCCGATGCATCCAACAGGACCTTTTGCAGATCAATGGACAGCGCGACCGCGAGAGGCGTTAGGATCGCCATGGTTCCCCAACTGGTGCCGGTTGAGAAAGCGATGAACGCGGCCAAAAGGAAAACGCAGGTTGGCAGCCACTCGACTGGCAGACGCTCCGTCAAGATCGAGGCAAGGTAACCGCCGGTGTTCAGTTGGTCTTCGCCCGTCAAAGCAGACAGCCCCCAAGCAAGCCACAACACGGCCATGGCAGGCAACATTTGCAGCATGCCCTTCGCTGATCCCATGACCACCGACTCAGAAGAGACACCACTGAATGCGATCGCCAGGGCAGCCGCTGCGATCAAGCCGGCACCGCCGCCAGCAACCAGCGCGAGATAAGAATTGCCGGAGCCGATCACGTGACCAAAGTATTGCCACACCGACATTTCGGTCTCGACCGATTCCTGCAAACCGGTGTAGACGAGCACACCGCTGATGACGATCAAGCAAAACACGATCGGCATGACAGCGGCAAAGATATCTGCCCAGGATCCCGCAGGGGATGGTTTGTTGTTGGAAGATGTCTTCGTTGTGGCCGCGTTTTCTTCCGCCCACATGGGACCGAAGTCTCGCCCCGATGTCGCAATGACGAACACGAACCACAACGCAAGCAGCGGATAGAACCGATAAGGAAGGCTCTGCAAGAACACAGCAAAGGTCATGTTCGTGGCTTCGATTCCCGCGTCCGCGAGCCCCTCTTGCAGGTAACTCAGCTCGGTCGCAACCCAGGTGCTCACGAGTGTCAGCCCAGCGACAGGCGCGGCGGTGGAATCAACCAAGTACGCAAGTTTGGCTTTCGAGATGCCATAGCGTTCCGCTGTGGTTCTCATCGTCCCACCCACCAACAAGGTATTGGCGTAGTCGTCGAAGAAAATCAGCAGCCCAGTGAACCCGATCAGGGACTGCCCACCGCGACGGGTCGAAACACGACGTGTCCAACCAGAGATCATTCGAGCCATGCTGCCAGAGGATTCCAGCACGCCGACCATGGCCCCAAGCAACAGCGTGAAAGCCAAGACGTGCAGGTGATCAAAGTCTCTGACGGAATCATCCACCGTGTGAAAAAACCGAGACAAGGCCCCCGAGACAAATTCAATCGGGCCGCTGGACTCGCGGGAAGCCAGCGTGGCGGTGCCAACCAAAATGCCGATCGCCAAGGGCACCAAAACACGGCGAGTGATCAGCGCCAGGACAATCGCGACGGCGGGCGGCAGCAGCGATTCGATGCCGTCGGTCATGGCAGGCTCCGTCAAAAGATTGCGAGGTGGCGGCGTCTGCTATCGCAACCGCGACAAACGAACAGGCCCGGAACGGCTCTGACTTGCCGACGCTTTCGACAGGTTGGCATTCAAGTAGTGCGGCAGCAAGTCGAGGATTTCGGCTCGTTCATCAGCAAACGTTTCCAGGCCGTCGAGCAAATCCAATGCGTGCAATCGAATGGATGCCGCGTCTCGCCCACCATAACGGCCGGCGATCTTGGACCATCGGACTCCTAATTCGCCTCGTTCCTGGTCAGCGGCCTCGCCTTGACCCGACGATTCTCGCCATTGCATTTCCGCTTTCGAAGCCGATGCCAAACGCGAATCGGATGCCTTGCACATCAATGGCAGCCCCTCGTCCCAACGGCGGAGCTGCAGGCACAGGGTTCTTCCGAGCACTCCCTCCGATGCTTCGGATTGTCTCATACGGTCCAGTTCCGCATCGGTGGGCAGCGTCTTCATCGAAGCAAGCAGATCTTCGAGTTCTGAGCGAGCCACTTCGTCAGTTGTGAAAGCGATCAAGCGTTCGGCATCAAATCCGAACGACGAGCACCATTGATGTTCGTTGTTCAAAATCAACTGGTCCAACAACTCGTTGGATCGCAGGAGCAGATGATTGAGATGGTCGGTGGTGGAAATCGTCAACCGGCAAGCACGCCAGCTATCAATCAACTGCCGAATCATCGGATCCGACCAAGCCAAAGATTCATCCACCGTTGAATCAGCGGAAGGCGGCGGAGTGGTGTCTGTGACTGCGGCGGTCAACGCCGCCAAGTCCTCCGCGCGCCGACAGGTCGTCTCAAATGGCTCGGCAAGCCAACTGGCACGCAGGCTGAGACGCATCGCCGCGATATGCTCCAGCGACCCACTGCCCGCCAGTTCGGCGATCAGTTCCCATTGGTCGATCAATCCGGCTGCTTCTGACAAACGGAAACTGCGAGTGGCACGCTCGGTCTCGTCCCACAATTCCTGCGTCGCTTCACTGATTTGAACTTCCGTCCATCGTGGCTCGGCAGGCAGGGGGTCATCCTCGGCCGTGGGAAAAGGCTCTGCTGGCAAATTAGCCGGAGCGTCCATCGAAGCGTCTTCAGTCGGGCTGGTCGTTGTCGCATCCGCGGCCAAGGAATCCAATGCCGAGGGAAGCGTCATGGAAGAGTCGGGACCATCGCGATCGGTTTCGCCCGCGTCCGGCTCGGCGGGGTCAGCTTCATTGACCGCAATCGCAACATCAGAGTCCGCGCCGGCTGAGGTGTCTTCTGCCGGCGTCTCAGCGGCAACTTCCTTGACAGCAGGAACGCTGGAATTGGACGCAGGCTCAAGTGATGTCGAATCGACCGATTCGCCGGGATTGGATTCTGGTTCGGCAATCTCAGCGACTGCTGGCTCGGTCGCATCGGGGGCGACCGGAACAGCACGGTCCATGTCCTGGACAGCGATCGATGATTGGTTCGCTTGGCGCGCCCCGAGCCAGTAAGCCAAATAGAACGTCGCGGAAAGACAGAGGACCGACAGCCCGATCAGAGTACGAACCTCTGACATCCAGCGTTTCAGCCGCCCGCGATTCGCTCGCATCTCTTCCAATACCAACTCGCTCTCGTTCCGAGGTGGCAAGTCGTCCAGCAAAGATTCCGTGTGCGGTTGAACCCAATGAGTCGGCGTCGTTGCTGCCGCGACTTTTTGAGGATCGCTGGCATCGATGGCCAATTCAACCAACTGCTCGCGGGGAGTGCCTGGCGAGGCAACTTGGCTCTCAGGGAACAGCACATTGCTTCGAGCTGAAAGATCTCGGTCGCTGCCCTCGAAAATGATTTCCTGAGAAAAGGATTTGCAAGTGACGCTTTCCAATTCGAATGGCAGAATCCGGCCCAGTTGCACCTGTTGATGTCGATCAATCCGGTACCGCGGATCCATCACTCGATAGGCAGACGTGATCACACGCGCCAGATGACATTCGTTGATCGTCGACGGCTTGCTGACCTGAACCGATGCGAGCGCCCCCGCGCTGCGTTTGGTAGCGGTGCGAATGATATGAAGGCGACTCTCGTTGGTACGCAAACCCAATGTCGCGAAATGCAAGTCGTCCAACCGTTCCGTCGCCGCCTGCGGATTCGGATGGCATTGCCGGATTTGATCGAAAATCGAATCGCCCGAGTCACCGTCGCCATTGTCCGGCAAATCATCGGATTCCGCCGTCGGCAATCCTGGACGAGTCAACGCATCCCCCGCCGTCGCCTCACGATCCGAATCCGGAATCGTGTCGTCGATCGAAGCGTCGATCGGTCGATTGTCTGGGGGAGTTTTATCGGACATGTTCGAAAGTGCGAACCGAAGTTCAAGTGACAACGTTCGGTGGCGGAGTCCAAGGCTTCAAACGTTACACAACGTGAAGGCTTGGCGAAGCGAGGCGATCGGATCCGGGTTGGAGGGAATGAATTCTTGCGCGAGGAAACCAGTATAGCCGGTCTGCCGGATGGTCCTGATGATAGGTGGATAGTTGATTTCTTGGTTAAAATCCAGCTCTCCGCGGCCCGGATTGCCCGCGGTGTGATAATGCCCCACAAAATCGTGATAACGGCGGACATGCCGGATCACGTCCCCGTGCATAATTTGCACGTGGTAAATGTCAAACAGCAGTTTCATGGCCGGCGAATCCACGGCGCGAATCAAATCCACGCATCGGTGGATGTCATCGCCCCAATATCCCGGGTGCCCCTTCATCGGATGAGAGTCGTCGACGCTGTTGAGATGCTCGAGGACAATTTGAATGCCTTTTTCTTCGGCGTAGGCGGCCACAGGCTTCCAACAATCGACGCAGTTTCGGAAGGCGCTTTCCTCGGTGATTCCAGGGGTTCTCATTCCCGTGAAAGTGATGACAGAGGGTGAACCGTACTGCACCGCCAAATCGATTCCCTTCCGAAGCGATCGTTCCACGGAAGGGTGATTGTCGCGGTTCAAAGGTCCTTTTTGAAATCCGTGGCTACCGACGAGCGAAATCTCGAGCCCCAACTCCTTGATGGCAGGGTAGTGCTCGGCACCGACGCCTTCCAACGCGGTGTAGCCGATCTTCTTCGCTTCGGCGGCCAATGTCATCACCGGCATCGGTTTGAAACACCAACCCATGATCGATTGCCGGATCGGAGTCACGGGAGAACTGGTTCCATCGGCCTCCGGCTTGGAAAGTTTGCTCGGTTGTCGGGGAGTCAGCGGTGGTTGAGTCGGCATCGCGGAGTTCCGTCATGGGGGGGAGACATCGGGGAACACACATCATGATCCCCTTTGGCACCTTCATTCAACTAGTGAGTTTGATTGTAGTGGACGAGGCGACGAGTCCTTGGTTTTGACGCCAGTTCAGGACTCGTCCCCTCGTCCGCTACCCTGAAAGTAAGTCGTGACAGACCACGAGGAAATGGGCGTGGACCTCCGAGGGGCGCTGACAGAGCCGGCCTGCGGCAGGGCGATCGGGCCGCGAAAAAGGGAGAAAGTTGCGTGAGTTTTCGACTTCGGATTCAAGCTTTGTGATTCGCCCGCAAATTCCTCTCAAGTTACCTAATCGGCACGGTCGATACTTCTTTCACGCGACGCCCTGGCGTCGAACCCGCTCGGCTTGTTACATCCTGGTCATCGGGTTGCCAATCACTGCGGCCATGCCAACTGAAATCCACTCGTCAATGGAATGACTCTCTGTGACATCCCTCACTGCCCGTCATCAATCGAAATCGAATTCCGCCGATCTGAAACAAGCTCGCCGTGAAATGGAACTGGATCGCATGGCGGGATTGGAAAAGCCCAAAACCGTTGCGCTTCCGTTGGCCCAAGTGGCGCGATTGCTGATTGAAGCGGCTCAGTGCAACCGAACGTGGTTGATGGATTTCGCAGATGATGTGGTGCGAATCGACTCAGATTTGTATGACGTTCTTTTGGCGTACCAAGACCTCAGCAACGATCCGCGACCTGCTTGATCGGTTGCCCGATTTGGATTGGATTCACTTCCACGCACGACCTTCAACATTTGTAATTCAGGAGCATTGCCATCATGCGATCCATCGCTGTCATCAATCAAAAAGGTGGTGTGGGCAAAACGACCAGCAGCGTCAATTTGGCCGCCGCTCTGGCTCGATCCGGTCGTCGCGTCTGTGTGATGGATCTGGATCCACAGGCTCACGCGTCGTTGCATCTCGGAATCACCGCCATCGACGGAAGTGTCCCCTCGATGTACGAAGTCCTGTGCAGCGATGTTTCGCTTTCAGAGGCTCGCCAACAAGTCGGTGAAAACCTATTTGTGGTGCCCTCGAACTTGGACTTGGCTGCCGCCGAAATGGAATTGGCCGGCGAAGTCGGACGCGAAATGATCTTGAGCGACAAGCTCGCCGACGACGAAGAAGATTTCGACTACTTGGTTTTGGATTGCCCACCAAGTTTGGGCGTGCTCACGCTCAACGCTTTGGTTGCTGTCGAGGAAGTCTTCCTGCCGCTTCAACCGCACTTTTTGGCGTTGCACGGTTTGTCGAAACTATTGCGAACGATCGAGGTCGTCTCGCGCCGCATGAACAACAAATTGCGTCTGAGCGGAGTCGTGTTGTGCATGTACGACGCAAACACGCGATTGGCCGCTGAAGTCAGCACCGATATCGACGAGTTCTTTGCTGCCTCCAAGGACGGACGCGAATTCTTTACGGGCGCCAAGTTCTTTGACACCCGAATTCGCCGCAACATCCGTTTGGCGGAAGCCCCCAGTTTTGGGCAGTCGATCTTCGACTACTCCAGCGACAGCAACGGAGCGGTGGACTATCAATCGCTGGCGGAAGAAGTGCTGGCACAAGAAGAAGCCGGTGCTGCGAAAAACACCCACGAACTGGGACGAAGTGCTGGCACCCAAAACGCTCGCATGGCCGCCTGAGCCGTGGCCCGAGAAATCACTCGGGCCAGTTCAGTTCAGCCACTGGGTCCCGTGGTGTGACCACTGCGGAGACCGGGACCGGATGCCCCAAAATCACAAACGTATTTTGAAACGCATCGTGCGGACCATGTCCCGTTGGGTGAACGGTGTTCCGAGCGGTGTCGACGAACAAGTCACATCGCACATGACTAGGCGGGGTGGCTTTTGCCTGCTCGTCCGCTGAAACCACGTACTCCGCGAACCACCACACGTGGATGCCTTCTTCACGGCGTCCCACCCAGCGATAATTCGCTGCGTTGACAACGGTTGATTCCGGCACGCACGCATCGTCATTGGCGAATGTCATGTGGCGACCAAAAGCCAACTGGTGGGGGCTGAACTCGATCGCTGATTCGTCGCCATCAACGGAAGACGAATCGACCGCCGACTTTGAATCGGAGTTTGAGCGTTTGGCTCGCAATTTCTTGAGCGTCGCCTCCGCTTCCTTCAGCAAACGTTCTTCGTCCCCAAGTGCCAAGCGAAATGCAATTTCAATTCGCTCGGTCTCAGGGTTCCACTGAAGTTCACACAAGGTTTCCTGTGTGGGATGAAGCAGCATCCCACTCAGAAGAATCCAGCAAGCAGTGACCCAAGCAATCATTCGTCAGAGGCCTCAGGCTTCTTTTTCTCTGACTTCTTGGCATCATCTTTTTTCTCTTCAGCTTTTTTCTCTTCAGGCTTTTTGTCGCCCGACTTTTTGCTGTCAGCTTTCTTTTCTTCCGTCTTGGCAGGTTTGTCGGCCTTGGCCTCAGGTTTGTCAGCGTCGTCCGCCTTGGGCTTGGACTCTTTCTTTGCCTGCTCAGCCTTTTTCTCTTCCTCGGCCTTCTTTTTCTGCTCCGCTTTTTTCTTTTCGGCAGCCTTTCGCATTGGGTTGCTCGATTTTCCGGACTGATAAAGCTTGAAGCGGCTTGGTTCCAACTTCGGCGGCCAATGGTTGTTGCTGCCATCGGTGTCGGCAATTTCTCGCTTGGGATCAATTTCCAAGCGAACGATTTCCTTTTCAGTTAGGAACAACCGTTTCACCGATTGGCTGTTCATCCGCCAAATCTCAGCCGGTAATTGAACATCCTCAGAAGTGTTGTCGGCGTAGTGAATTCGCAAAGGCACCGGCATCACCAACCCGCCTTTGTTGGCGAATTGAATGACGTAGAACCGAGTGGTGCGACGCAACATCGCCCGTTGTTCGTCACTCAGCTTGTCGAGGAAACGCTGGTAGTTCTTGCGGTCGTTTTCCTCGACCTTGTCTTCGTCGTAATCCGGAGCGTTGTAGAAATCCTTGAGCCCGGGACGCCAATCGATTCGTCGGCGAAGCGGTAAAGCGTCGTTGCGTTCCTCGGTCACCGATTCTTCGCGTGCTTCTTTTTGCTTGCGTTTGCGTTCAGCGGTTTCGTCTGGATCACCGCTGTCGATCAAGTACAGTTCTACGCCTTCAATCGCGACGTCCACGTGATCAGTGCTGTAAAACCAACCACGCCAAAACCAGTCCAGATCTGTGCCGGACGCATCTTCGATGGTGCGGAAGAAATCACTGGGCGTGGGACGTTTGAATTTCCAACGTTTCGCATATTGCGAGAACGCATAGTCAAATCGTTCTCGTCCAAGCACTGTTTCCCGAAGGATGTTCAGTGCCGTGGCAGGTTTGCCGTAGGCGTTGGATCCGAACTGCAGAATTTCATCGCTGCTAGTCATGATGGGACGTTGATTGCTGCCCCGCATGTAAGGAACGATCTTTTCAGGTGGCCCACGGCGGGACGGGTAGTTGTCTTCCCATTCTTGCTCCGTCAGGTATTGCAAGAACGTGTTGAGCCCCTCGTCCATCCACGACCACTGACGTTCGTCGCTGTTGACGATCATCGGGAAGATCGGAAGAGCAAA
>NZ_JBICHO010000096.1:0-4655 GCF_043100905.1 Rhodopirellula sp. JB055
AGCGATGGACGGAAAGCGTCGTTCACACGCACTGCCACCCTCCGAATTCTTGGCGAATCCGGCTACGGGTTGTTGCCCCATTCTTCGTCGTACAAACGCACGAGGATTTGGTCGTTCAAACGATTGGGCGCAACGTCGCGGGGCTGTTGATCGGCGGGCAGATCGAACAAGCCTGCCATGGTGGACGACGTGAGATATCGCAACCCAGCTACCTCGGCTGACAACTCCGGCGGCAAACGCCAATTGGACTCCGATTCTGGGGCTTGAGCAATTCGAGCCAAAGCAAACCCCCAGATCCCGAACGTGGGCACCGGTGCGTGATACGGCGTGACGTCAAACCCGGATGCCTGCATCGTCCGCAGGATGCACCAGTAGGATTTGGGTGCCACCAAAGGCGACGTGCACTGAATCGCTAATCCCGCGTCCTCGGTCATCCGCTCTCGAAGCAAATTGTAGAAACGCGACGAATAGAGTTTCCCAATCGAGTAATTGCCTGGATCAGGAAAATCGATCACGACCGCGTCAAACTGATCATCGGCTTCGCCCACCCACAAAAAAGCGTCTCGATGGACAACCGTGACGCGGTCCCTCTCCAGCGATCGCCCGTTCAATTCCGCCAGCGGTTCGAACTGGGTGGCCAAGCGAGTCATCGCGGGATCCAAATCCACCAGCGTCACCGACTCAACATGGTCGTATCGCAGAATCTCACGCACCGCCAATCCATCGCCGCCACCGAGCACCAACACGCGACGAGCGTCCTGGCAGACGGACATGACCGGATGCACGAGCGCCTCGTGATAGCGGTATTCATCGACACTGTTGAATTGCAGATGACCGTTCAAATAGAGCTGGAACCCTTTGTCGTTGCGAGTCACAGCGATGCGTTGAAAAGGCGACGTGTCGGCATACACAATCCGGCCGCCCAATGTGTTTTCTTCCGCGATACTGGTGATCGAATCGGCTTTGATGAACCCAACGATCAGCAGCCCAATCACCAGAAACGCTCGCCCTCGAAGACCGTCCAACCCCTTCTTCGCGAGCAACGGGCGAAGCAGATAAGTCCCCCACAACCCGACCATGGCGTTGAGCAAACCGAACACGATCGCTGTGCGATTCAAGCCCAACTTCGGCACCAGAAAGATCGGGAATAACAACGAGGCAAACAGAGCCCCCAGGTAATCAAACGCAAGAACTCGAGAGACGAGTTCTTCGAATTCCAGGTGTTCCTTCAGAATCCGCATCAACAGCGGCAATTCCAAACCCACCAGCGTTCCAATCACGATCACGCTGGTGAAGAGCAGCCACTGAAACCACTCGATCATCGGGAAGGCGAGAAACAGAAGTGGCGTGGAGAAGCCGCCCAACAACGCCAGAGCCAATTCGACTTCGATGAACACGCGAGCGAGCTTGGAAGTCACGTATTGAGACAACCAGGCTCCGAATCCCAACGCGGAAAGGTACACGCCGATGATTAGCGAGAACTGGGTGACCGAATCACCCAGCAGGTAACTCGCCAGCGTCCCCGCCAACAACTCGTAGATCAAACCGCACGTCGCAATGACGAGCACGTTGAGATACAGCAGATGCAGCGGGGCGCGATGAATCACTTGCGAATCAGCCGAGATCAACCGCGGAGGTTTCGCAGAACGGTCGGCAGGATGCCGCCGTTTTGGTAGTACTGCAATTCGACCGGGGTATCGATCCGAACGCGGCACTCGAATTCCGTCTTGGTCCCGTCAGCGGCGGTCGCCACCACTTTGATCAACGAACGAGGCTCGAGGTCGTTGGACAGGCCATCGATGTCGTAGCTTTCTTCGCCGGTCAAACCGAGCGACTGCCACGAACCACCATCAGCGAATTCCAAGGGCAACACGCCCATACCAACCAAGTTGCTACGGTGAATGCGTTCGAAACTGGCTGAGATGACGGCTTTGACGCCCAACATCATCGTCCCCTTGGCGGCCCAGTCACGGCTACTTCCGGTTCCGTATTCTTTGCCGGCCAAGACGATCAACGGCACGTCGTCGGCTTGGTACTTCATGGCCGCATCGTAAATGCTCATCGTTTCGCCGGATGGCAAGTACCGCGTCACACCGCCTTCGGTTCCGGGTGCCAGTTGATTGCGAATGCGAATGTTGGCGAACGTTCCACGCACCATCACGCGGTCGTTCCCGCGACGCGAACCGAACGAGTTGAATTCGCGAATCGGCACGCCGTTTTCTTGCAGGTAACGTCCGGCAGGCCCGTCGGTTGCGATCGCACCGGCGGGTGAAATGTGGTCGGTCGTGACCGAATCACCAAGCAGTGCCAACACCTTCGCACCCTTGATCGGAGCGATGTCCGGCACGGCTTCCGCGGTGACGCTGTCCAAGAACGGTGGGTGGTGAATGTAGGTGCTCTTTTCGTCCCACGGGTACAACGCTCCGCCCGCCGCTTCGATGGCGTTCCACATGTCGTTGCCCGACACAGCGGCTTCGTATTCGTTGGTGAACATTTCCGGCTGAATGCACGACGCGATCGTTTCGCGAATTTCGTCGGCTGATGGCCACACGTCTTTCAAAAAGACATCTTCGCCGCTGGTGTCTTTGCCGAGCGGTTCAGTGTTCAGATCGATGTCGGTTGTTCCGGCCAACGCGTACGCGACGACCAACGGTGGGCTGGCCAAGTAGTTGGCTTTCGTGAGCGGATTGACCCGACCTTCGAAGTTCCGGTTTCCCGACAAAACCGCCGAAGCGATCAAGTCGCCATCCTGAATGGCCTTGGCAACGGGCTCTGGCAATGGTCCGGAGTTCCCGATGCAGGTCGTGCAACCATAACCAACGGTGTTGAAACCGAGCTTGTCGAGCGACTCGGACAAACCGGCTTTGTTCAGGTAATCCGTCACGACTCGCGAACCAGGGGCCAGCGACGTTTTCACGTGAGCCGGCACGGTCAAACCGCGTTCCGCAGCCTTCTTGGCCAACAATCCGGCACCCACCATCACCGATGGGTTGGACGTGTTCGTGCAAGACGTGATGGCAGCGATCACAACGGCACCGTGCGTGATGTCCGTGCTGGCACCGTTGTTGGAAACGTGGCCGGTGCGTTTCAAATCCTCAGGAGCCAACCCGAAACCGGAGGCACCGACGGGAGCGGTCAAGGATTCGTTGAACGCCTTCTTCATGGTGGCCAGCGACACACGGTCTTGTGGGCGTTTCGGTCCAGCCATGCTGGGTTCGACCGTCGACAAATCGAGCGACACGGTTTTGGTGTAGTTCAGCGTCGGCCCGTCATCCAAACGGAACAGACCTTGTTCTTTGCAGTAACGTTCGACCAGTTCCACGTTTTCTTTGCTGCGGCCGGTTTGACGCATGTAGTGCAGCGTCAGATCGTCAACGGGGAAGAACCCCATCGTGGCACCGTATTCAGGAGCCATGTTCGCGATCGTGGCTCGGTCAGCAACGCTCATCGCGTTCATGCCCGTTCCGAAGAACTCCACAAACTTACCCACCACGCCTTCGGCACGCAGGATCTCGACGACTCGCAACACCATGTCCGTCGCGGTCGCGCCCGATGGCAATTCGCCGGTCAGTTCGAACCCGATGACTTCTGGCATCAGCATGTAAAGCGGTTGGCCGAGCATGTTGGCTTCGGCTTCGATGCCTCCGACGCCCCATCCCAAAACGCCCAAACCATTGATCATGGTTGTGTGCGAATCGGTGCCGACCAGCGTGTCGGGCATCGCCACAGGGCCTTGATCGTCTTTGCCCAGCGCGACGACACGAGCGAGGTATTCCAAGTTGACTTGGTGAACGATCCCAACGTTGGGTGGTACCACGCCGAAGTTATCGAACGCTTGCTGGCCCCAACGCAGAAACTCGTAACGCTCTTTGTTGCGTTCGAATTCGCGTTCGACGTTTTGCACGAGTGCACCGTCGCTGCCAAAGAAATCGACTTGCACCGAGTGGTCGATCACCAGGTCGACTGGGATCAGCGGGTTGATCTTGTTCGGGTCGCCACCGATTCGTTCCATCGCCGATCGCATCGCGGCCAAATCGACGACCGCGGGAACGCCGGTGAAATCTTGCAGGACAACGCGATAGGGTTTGAACGGCACCTCGTGAGGCGCCACCGCTTTCGCGTCCCAACTAGCAAGATTTTTGACGTCGTCTTCGCTGATTTGAAAGCCGTCGCAATTCCGCAGCACAGCTTCCAACAGCACACGAATGGAGAACGGCAAGCGATCGATTTGCCCCAAGCCTCGTTTTTGAAGCGCCTCCAAGCGATACATCGCCGCAGAGCCGGATCCGGTTTCAAACTGTTCGCGTGCGCCGAAGATATCCGCAGTCACTGCATGGGTTCCTGTTGTCGAATTGTCGAAAAATGCTGAGTGGCTGACAGTTTAGCAATGCCTCTGCCAAAACCGTAGTGGTGGAATCAAACCATCCGCATCCGCTGCCATTTGCCTTGCAAAAAACGTCCGGCCATGACGATTGCGAGGGTGCAGACCCAGCCCGTGATGACCCACCACCACCAATCCAACGCCACGAGCGCCGCCGCCTGGCCGTCGGGATCCTGGAACCGAGCCGCGACAGGTTGCCACACCATCCCCACAATCACTGCCACAAACGACACCACCAATCCCGCCAACAACACGAACCACGTGTCCCCCGCAC
>NZ_JBICHO010000097.1:0-29172 GCF_043100905.1 Rhodopirellula sp. JB055
AGGCAATCGATTGGAGTGATCAAACATCACGCCATCCATGAGGTTCACGCCGGCTTCGCGGCAGGCATCTGCCATCTCGTTGGCATCGTCGCTGTGAACCGCAAACGGTTTTTCGGCGATCACGTGTTTGCCAGCCGCAGCCGCAGCGAGCACCCATTTTTTGCGATGCGTTGTGGGGACGGCGATGTACACAGCGTCGATGTCATCGCGATCCAGCATCGCTTGGTAATCGCCCATCGCCTCGGGGCGAGTCAGTTCGGCGGAGCCATCGGGGGCCGTGATCACGGGTGGGCATTCCAACGAGCAATCGTGGATGAACGCTTCGGCTCGTTGGACGTCACGGCTGGCGACCGCGGCGACGACTCCGTTCCCGCTCATCCGGATCGCTTTCCAGTTTTTGCGAGCGATGTTCGCAGCACCCAAAATACCCCAGCGGCAGGTTGTCTTCGTCATGATGTGTGGTGTGTTTAAGAAAGCGACTAGTGTTCTGTGTTGGCGAACAAGAGGACATCCAAGCAATGACTGTCGTCAAGACCTTCGTCGAATGTCACTCGTTGTTCCCTGCCAGATCGGCTGGCAAGGTGTCATTGATATCCAGCTCGTTGATCGTTTCGGATTGTTTGGAAGAACCTGATGGTCCTTCATCGGAATCAGCGACGGCGGGCGGGTTGCGTGGTTTGTCTCCGGCGGCATCTTCGGTTCGTTCAATGATGACGAGGCACATGTCATCGAACTGCACCGCGCTGCCCATGTGCTCAAACGCTTGCCGGACGATTTCACCCTTGACGACTTTGGCCAGCGGTTCGTCGTCTTCGTCAGAGGGGGCTGCGTCGAGGATGGTTTGACGAATTGGATCGGTGCCCCATTCTTCTTCATCAGCGTTGAGTGCTTCGCTGAAGCCATCCGTGTACATCACGGCAAGGTCGCCAGCGTGCATGGGAACGGTCGTCACCGCGTATTCCATTCCCTCGTCGATGGCGATGGGCAAACCCGAATCTTCCTCCCCCGGTTCACTGATTTTTCCGGTCGCTGCATCGCGAACGATCGGAGGCATGTGCCCCGCGTTGACGATCTTGAGTTCATTGGAATTCGGGTCGATCACGACCAGCAGATACGTCACGAAGCGTTGGACTTCGAGTGCGCTCATGCGATCGTTGAGACGTTCCACTGCGCGAGCAAGATTGGGTTCGCTGGCGAGGCAAAATCGAGTCTCCGCGGATAGCTTTGCCATGTACATCGCGGCGGCGACACCGTGGCCGACAACATCGGCGACGACGACGGCAAGGCGTCCATCTGGTAGGTCGACATAATCGAAGTAGTCACCGCCGATGTGATTGGCTGCCTGGTAAAAACTTTCGAGATGATAGGTCGGGACCGTTGGCGCTTTGGCGGGAAGGAAGGCTCGCTGGACTTCGGTCGCGAGTTTGAGGTCTTGTTCGACTTCTTGTTGTCGTAGAGCTCGTTCGTGCATGCGAGCGTTGTTGATCACCACACTGGATTGGGCTGCGATGCCGGTCAGCAAGTCGATGTCTTCGTCTCGAAATTGGCCCCGACCTTGGGTGGAGTCAATTTGCAACGCACCGATGGCTTTCCCATCTTCGTCGTGCAGTGGCGCACACATCATCGAACGAATCGAAAAGTCAGCGATCGATTCGCTGCTATCAAACCGACTGTCGTCCATCGCGTCGAGCGACAGGATCGTGTGGCCGGTTTCCATGGTTTGACGAATGATGGTTCGGCTGATGCGAATCGTTTCGGTGTCGTCGGTCTTGTTTCGCAATTGGACCCAGCGTGGGACCAATGCTCCGTCGGGTGTTTCCATGACCACAAAGCCGCGGTCGGCGGACGGGAAAATCTGAAACAGACTGGAGAGCACTTTGGGCAGCACATCGTCGACGGAGATCGCACCGGTCAGGTTGCTGTTGATGGCGATCAAGGCGGCCAGTTTGGCTTCCGCCGTCGCTGACATTTTCAGCCCGTCATCTCCGGAACGGAATTCGACTTTCGGGCCGGTGATTTGCTTCGCGTGAGTCTCATCGACCATCAAGATCCCGAAGTTGGATCCATCGAAGGTCATTTCGCCACTGCCGCTTCCGCTGGCAAATCCCGGTGCTTCATCGCCGTGAAAGACCAGCATGACCTCGCTGATTCGAATCCGGTCGCCTTCGGAGAGCACGTGCGGTCGGGAAAGCAGTTGGCCGTTGACAAATGTTCCGTTGCGGCTGCCGGCGTCTTCGACGGCGAACTCATTGCCCGTTTTGACGATTTTCGCGTGGAAGCGGCTGACGGCTCCAGCGTCGACCACAATGTCGCAATCGGGGTGACGTCCCACTTGCATTTCGTCTCGGTCTAACTGAAACGTGCCCGAAGGGTTGCCGTCGATGGAAGCGGTGAGATGGGCCATGAAGTCACGGGGGGAAGGCGGGCACGGCTCGCGAGAAATCGCAATTTCACAAAAGCAGCTTAGGGCGGATCAATGATGCAAGGGATCGTCGTCCGTCGCGACGCGTTAGTGTAGCCGCTTCGTCCGAAACTCAAAACGAGGCGTCTCAGTCGCGGCGGAGCCAAACGCGAAAGCGTTCAGAGCCTGATGATGATCGCCGATTTCCACGGCCGATTTCCGCGAACGCACGGTTCAGTCACTTTGTCAGTTCGAGCTCGTGTTCACGTCCCGGTTCAATCGTGATCGCTTGCTGGTGAACCGATTGGATACGGTAGCCACCATTCCCGACAGGCACTGGTTTGGCCCGGAGGAGAACGGAATAGGTGCCGGAGGGAAGATTTGAGAAGACGAGTGGGGCCCCATCAACCAGCTTTTTTGATTCACTCTCGAAAGCCAAATCGACCGCGTTTTGGCCGTTGACGTAATCTTTCGCTTGCAATGTGACTGAGTCTGCGGTCGGCCAATCGTTCAGGTCCAGCTCGACCGTCAGACTGGCGGGGGCTTCGGCTTGGAAGACCAAGTCGGTGAGTTCCAGGTCGGAAAAATTCCGCAGGTTCGAGTAACGCTGCGACATCAAATTCGTACCGAAGTAAAACAACTCCAGCCACGGAGTCTCCTTGCGGACGCCGGTGAACTCGAATCGGCCGTCGGTGTCACTGGTGGTTTTAAAAACCTGCAAACATTGGTCTCGGTTTTCAATGTCGTCGCGTCGTAGCAACCCCCAGTGATAAAAACGCCAGCCCTGCATCCGGCCGTTGCCCATCGGTTGTGGGACAGCTTTGCCAACCAGCAATCGTATCGACGCACCGGCGATGGGTTTTCCTTCGAAGTCGAGCAGTTGGCCGGCGACGGAGTGGTAGTCTTCTGCCCGCAGGCGTTTCAGAGGCACGTCCAGCGTTTCGGCCGCTTCTGCTGATTGGACTTCGGCCCTTTCGATGATCTTGGTTTCGTAGCCATCCGCAGAAACGATCAGTTTGTACGGCGTGCCCGGCATCTGGCCGTTCAGGCGAAACTCCTTTTGGGTGCCCTGAATGTTTTCGCCCTGACGCGTCAGACCCGAGGAGATTCCTCCTGGACGAGGGTCGCCAGGTCGCCTGTCTTCGCAGAACCCGAGTTTGACATTGAAGCTGGCAATGGGAGCATTGGTTTCCGCGTCCACCGCGCGTGCGATCAGGACGCCAGCGGCTTGCAGTGGAAGTTCAAACTCTTCGTCAATGACTTGGACGAGGAGGTTTCGAACCGGGGCATACTTTGAAGGCGTTGAAAGGGTCAGTGTGGTTTGAGATTCCAGTCCGCGAATTTCGAACTTGCCATCGGCGTCGGTTTCAACTCGGCCTCCCAGACCGTTGAAGGGGTTCTCGCCGCCATCGTGATAGACGGTCAGTTTGGACGCTGGGGCACCGCTGGGAAGAATCACTTTGCCGCGAAGCGTCTTGCCAGGCTGAAGGCTGACCGTGAGTTGTGCAGGTGATTCGATGGTTCCCGGTTCGATGCCGTGCTGCACAGCGATGTAGCCATCTGCCTTGACCGTCACCTGGCACCCCGCGTAGCCGGCGTACAAATTTTGCAGCAGGCAGATACCTTCCTCATTGGTCTCTCCGGAGAGAGTGTCTGCGGTGCTGTTGCCTCGATTCGTCAGCTTTGCCCCCGGCAGCGGTTCGCCATCCTCGTCGAGCACGGTGACGCGGACGTCGCCGCCATAGGGACGTTTCAGCATCACAAAATCGGCTTGAGTCGATCCTTCCGCCGACGTTACCACGCATTCATGGTTGGCGCGGAGGTAACCGTCCTTGCTCGCGAAAAGTTGGAACGTTTTGTCGACGGGCAAACCGTCGAACGAAAACTCGCCGGCTGCATTTGTGACAGTCGATCCGTAGCCAGGTTCCATCCCACGTGATGTGGCACTGATCGAAACTTTGGTGTCGGCAATGGGTTGCTCGTTCCCGTCTCGCAGAATGCCGACCAGCTTCCCGCCACGGTCCAAGTCAAACCGAAGCGGGAGGACGGTTCCGAGTTCTTGCTTGGATGTTTTGAGGAACTTGGTGGCGTAGCCATCCGCTCGGGCGATGAAGTACCAATCTGAGATCGCCAAGTTTCGTGGCTTCGCGATGCCGTTCTCGCCGGTCACATATTCGCGAACGATGTCGGTCCAGCCAAACGAGATCCGTGCGTCAGGGATTGGTTGCCCCGTCTCGGCGTCGTGCACGGCCACGTCGTAGCCACAGCCCGGATGCAGATTCAATTCGATGTCGCTGGGTTCGCTCGGCGGTTCTGCTTCGACGTGGATGATGGCGCCTCGCAGTTTCTCAGCCAGCGTCGTGAATTGATCCGTCTCAGCCCACAAGCGATGTCTGCCGACGGGCACGTCGTCGAACTGAAAGGTTCCGTCCGGTTGGGTTTTCGTTCTCAACGGATGGGTGGGCAAACGGAACGAGCGTCCGTTGCTTTCCAGGAGAAAGACGGTGGCGGAGTTAGCGGGACTGCCGTCCGGCATCACGATGGTGCCGGTAACCGCGGCACCACTGACGAGCCGAGGGGCTTTCTCCGTCGTGTCCTGCGCCAGGATTGGCGACAAACAGGTGCTCGCGAAGCAAGCGAAGAGAATCCACACACTTCTCGAGCACATCGTCTTCCCGTGGCGCATGGCTGACCTCGATGATTCCAATGGACGAACGCGAACAATCGACCATGGTTTTATCGATCCCAGAGAGGGGACGCAAATTTGGGTCGCAAGAAAGTTGCGATGTGCCAAGTGTTTTGTTCACGCAACCCATTCGTCGATGATGGCGAATGGTTGATGAGGGCATGTGCCAACGAAAAAACGCCCTTCATGCGAGCGGGTTCGCATGAAGGGCGTCGAGGCGGGGTGGCACAGAGGCCCATCAAAGTTGGTCTTAGACCAACTCCTTCTTTGCTCCGACGAGGGTTCGCAAACGTTCTGCCAACAAGTGGGCGTCGAACGGTTTCTTGAACGTCTCGTTGATGCTGCTGCGATCGAAGCTCATTGGTTGGCCATCATCTGGCAGCAACGCAATCAACACGATATCGGTGAAATCGATGTTCTTTCGCAGGTTTTGGCAAATCTGAACCGCTTCGATCTTGCCGATCGAGAAGTCCACGATGATGCAGTCTGGGTTGAAGCTTTCGGCTTGAATGCCTGCTTCAAATCCGCTGGCTGCAACAGCGACTTTGAACGATTTCTCGGGTGGCAATTCACGCTTCAGGTTCTCGATGAGAACTTGATCCTGGGCAACGATCAGGCACTTTGCCATCGCTTCGTCTTCCAGGTCGCCCAAGGGCATACCATGCTCTTTCAAGAATTTGATCAAATACTCCCGCGGGATCCGTCGATCTTGCGATCCAGGAATACGGTAGCCTTTCAAACGCCCCGAATCGAACCATTTACTAACAGTTCGTGGGGCAACTTTACAGATCTTGGCGACCTGTCCAGTTGTGAAGACCTTCATACTAGGTGCTCCAAAACGCCTCGTTGATTCTTCCCTTGGAACAATGGTGCGTCGGTAACCATTGCCCCTGTGGCCCTTCTTTCGTTCTTCGTTCTCCTCCACACGCTCTCAACGAAAAATGCTCGGTGAGAACCAATCTGTTCACGGTGGGTCGTGCGCCGATTGATGGTGGTTGAGGCTGTCAAACGCTGGGTCTGGGCCTGCCGGCTCGCGTCCTGCTGAACGCTTTCCGATTCGGGATTCTCGCGATGAAAATGTAATGAGTCTGTTCAAACGACTGCATGGGTGTGCAATCGGCGGGAAGAACCATAGAAAGCCCCCAAGTGACACTCGGCCCAGCGTTCCGCAACATCGCACTCGTTTCAATTCCCCCAACGTCATCCTGACCTTGGGTTCCTGCAATACGATTTGTTGGTGCGGAACGATCGGCTGAGATCGCCCGTTGGCAGTGCTAGGAATCACCGATGCGATCGTGGTTCGTCCTCATGACGAACCCATCCCGCGGTGGTGAGACACCGAAGCACCTTTTCCCAGAATTCCCCCCTGGGTGTCGGAGAGCGTTTCAACCGAAGCCAAACTGCTCCCTTCCGAGACATAGTGTCGAGTAAATCCGGGTCAACTCTTTAATGTGATTCATCGCGAACAATCACTATCAGCGAATCGACTGCTCGAATCACGTGTTTTGCTTGTCAACATCAATCAACATCGCCAAAAAAACTTTCCCAAATCTTTTTGATCGGATGCCGGGGATGACGATTTGGTTCCCCTCGCCCACCCGGATTGGGTGATCACGGCGGCTTCAGGTGGCGGAATCATCGTTCCGAACGCCAGGATCGTCACGCGGGAGCTGGCTCGTCGAGCGGGCAGGTTCGATTGAGCCCGGCGACTCCGAATGTGCGCCCCACTTTGGTTGTGCTCATGTGGGCGGCAGCTAAAGTTGCTCTCAACGGATGCCTCTGCGGACTGGTTTTGCTTCTTGGCTGTTGTTGGTTAGTCCCGCCTTCTTTCAATTGCAATCGTTGTTTGGTCTCCGCCATGAAACCCGATCCTCAATCGACTCATTTCAACGCTGCCGGCGAAGTCCACATGGTTGATGTGAGCGGAAAGAACACCACGGTTCGCGAGGCGGCTGCGTCGGCGTTGATTCGCATGTCCGCCGATGCCGCTCAAGCCATTCGCCGTGGCGATTCGAAAAAGGGCGACGTTTTAGCTGTGGCGAGGTTGGCGGGAATCTCCGGGGCCAAATGGACCTCGCACTTGATCCCGCTGTGTCACGCGATTCCGATCGAAGCGGTCTCGATCGATTTTGAGTGGGGGGCGGATCCGGACGCCGACGACGTCGATGCGGCTGGCAGGCAGACGCTGCGCTGCATTGCGACGGCTCGAACGACAGGCAAGACCGGCATTGAGATGGAAGCGATGACCGCGGCCACGACCGCCGCCCTGACGGTGTACGACATGCTGAAATCAGTGGACCGGTCGATGGAGATCGATCAGGTGCGACTGGAGTCGAAGTCCGGCGGCAAGAGCGGTTTGTATCGACGAACGCCCGCGACCGGACCGTGACGGCAGAGGATTCCGTCGTTTCAGGAATCCTGCGGTGATTCGAGGTTGTCCTCGGGCCCGGCGTTCGGTTTAAGTCATACGGGGGTATTCATAAACGCCCGGTCGCCAGATGATTGGCGGTTTTCCATTTCCCTTTTGTTTCACCAGTCGTTTCATGGATCGGTCTGTGGTTCCACCGTCGTCAAAGTCCGATGTTTCCAAGCGAGCGGACCAATCCGATTTGTCCGCCAATGTTTCCGATGGCGATCCGCGTTCATCTTTGGACGCAGGTGAATCCAGTCCCCTGCGATCGATTTACGCTCCGATTGTGGAGTCATTGGAAGCCGTGGATGCTCGTTTGCATCGTGAATTGCAATCTCGATACGAGGCATTGGTGCCTGTGTTGCGTCACGGAACCCAGCTTGGTGGGAAGCGATTGCGACCCGCGTTGCTGTTGCTTTCCGGGGCTGCAACACACGCGGACCGGACAGCCAAGAACCCGCTGACGACCGAGGAATCCGCCACCACCGAAGATCATGTGGTGATGGCGACCGTGGTCGAAATGGTTCACACTGCGACATTGATTCACGATGACGTTTTAGACAAAGCGACGACTCGCCGGCACGTTCCAACCATCAATGCTCGGTGGAACGATGACACCAGCATTCTGTTGGGCGATTATCTGTTTGCTCAGAGCTTTTACCTAGCGGCAACGTTGCCTTCGACTCTCGCGTGTCGCCTGGTTGGACAAGCCGCCCAGAAGGTTTGCGAGGGGGAACTGCGTCAGGTGCTCGGACGCGATTGGTTGGATATCGACGAGGAAACCTACCTCGACATCATTCGGGGCAAAACCGCCGAACTGACGCGTGTGTCATGTCAGATCGGTGCCGATCTCAGTGGCGGTGATGAAGACCAAGTCGAAGCGTTCGCGCGATTTGGCAATGATCTTGGGATCGCCTTTCAGATCGCGGACGATTTCCTGGATCTGTGGGGCGACGACGACGATGTCGGCAAAACATTGGGAACGGATCTCCAGCAAGGCAAGATCACATTGCCGCTGATTCGGTTGCTTCGCCACGATGACCCGGCCGTTGCGACGGCTGCGTTGGATGCGTTGCGATTGCCGCCGGAGGATCGGTTGGGCGGCGTGATGCCACTGCTGAGGAAGAGCGATGCAGCGGATTACACGCGAAAAGTGGCGGAATCGTATCGCCTCAATGCCATCGAAGCGATCAGTGGATTCGCACCTTCGTCGGCGCTGGAGTCGCTGAAGACGATCGCTGATTTTGCAGTCGATCGGAAGTTCTGAAGCGGGCCTGATACCGGGCCGAGAGAAGTGCCTGTCACCTCAGTCCACAACGACGTTTCAGCGCATGGAGGATGGGCACTCTTGCCCGTCAGCGTCGTCCAGGACCACCTATCTCAACCCGACGCGTGAGCGAGGGACTCCCACGACTGCCGCATCCGGGGGCGACCGTTTGCTTTCCGGCATCGGTCTCTCGGGGTTTCCGCCCCGAGCTAAGCACGACGGCCGTATCCGGGGGCGAAACCGAGACGCCAGCCACCATTTATTTTTCGAACGTCCCGTTGGGCCGTGGTACAGAACTGAAGCCAAAGCCGCGTTGCCTCGGGGCGCCGTGTGAAAACGCGGCGTCTAAAAACGGCACTGCCTGCGTCAGCCGTCGAAACGACTGAGACACAGAGTCACGTTTTGGCCGCCGAAGCCGAAGCTGTTGTTCAGGGCATGTGTGATCGTGGCGGGGCGTGCTTCGTTGGGCACGTAATCCAGATCGCAATCAGGGTCGGGCGTTTCTTGGTTGATCGTTGGCGGCAAAACGGAATCGCGAATTGCCATCAGGCAGACGATCATCTCGGTCACGCCTGCAGCAGCGATCAGGTGACCCATCATGCTTTTGGTGCTGCTGACTGGGGTTTGATCGGCGTTGTCACCGAACACTTCGCGGCACGCTTTGGTTTCAACGCGGTCGTTGACCTTGGTGCTGGTCCCGTGAGCGTTGACGTAACCGATGTCAGAGGGGTTCAGACCTGCGTCGGCGATTGCCATTCGCATGGATGCGATCCCACCGTGACCATCCGGTGGAATGTCAGTGATGCGATAGGCATCGGCGGTGGTGCCGTAGCCCGCGACTTCACCGTAGATCGTGGCCCCGCGTTTCTTAGCGGATTCGAGTTCTTCCAGCACGACCATGGCGGAGCCTTCGCCGAGGACGAAGCCATTGCGTCCGGCGTCGAAGGGGCGGCTGGCCTTGGTGGGATCGTCGTTGCTTTCGCTCAGTGCGGTCAGCAGGTTGAATCCGGTCACGCCAAACGGGTGAATCATGCTGTGCGTTCCGCCGGCTAGCATCGCGTCGGCTTCACCGCGGCGGATGATTTCGGTGGCTTCGCCGACCGCTTGGCTGCTCGCTGCACAAGCGGTCAAGCAGTTGAAATTCGGGCCTTGGGCGTTGAAGCGAGCGGCCAGGTGAGCCGCAGGCATGTTCGGTTCTTGTTCCAGTTCTTTGGCTGGATCCAGCAGGTTCAAGCCTGCCGCGATGAACTTGGTTGGGTCGTAGGAGCCGTCTTCGAGTGCGGCCACCATCATTTTGCTGAAGGTGTTGAAGTCTTGGTTGCCTTCCCCGCTGCCCAAGTACACGCCCAATCGCGTTGGGTCTTTCATGGTCGACAGAACGCCGCTGTCTTTCATCGCTTGGGTGGCGGCGGCGATGGCGACTTGGGTGTGTCGTCCGCGTTGGACGTGTTTTTCACCGTCTTCGACCGCTTGGGTGATGTCCCAGTTTTTGATTTCCGCGCTGATTCGCGTGGGGAAACCACTGGCATCAAACAGCGTGGTGGGCGCAACGCCACTGCCGCCTGCTTGTAGACCAGACCAAACGGTGGCGACATCCCAACCCATGGGGTTGATCATACCGATCCCGGTGACGACGACTCGGCGACGCGACGACATGGATGTTTACAGATTTTCGTGAAAGGGAATCGGTTCTCCGTCAGCCGTGACGGCGACGTGAAAGAAGTTCATCATTCGCATCATGGCCAGCAAATCGCCTGGATTGAAAAGCGGTCCATCGACCAAGTGGCCTTCTTCGAGAAAGGCAAACATCAGGTCAACTTCGGCTTGTAGTTCACCATCGCAGTGGCTAGTGCCAGTGACGGTGGCGCCGCTGTCTTGAGTGCGTTCTAGTTTGACATGGTACTGCAACGAGTCGCCAGGTCGGGCCGGTGCATAGTACTTGGCGCTGCCCACTTTGGCCAAAACGACCCGTTTGGAGAAGCCAAATTTCTCATGCACCAGGATCCCGCCCAACTGAGCGAGACCCTCGATAATCAACGTCGGCGGAAGCATCGTGTGACCGAGGCAGTAATCGTCAACGACTTCTTCGTCCAACGCGACGTTTTTCACGCCGGACGCATGAGAACCGCTCACAAATTCGGTGAAGCGATCCACCCAAAACCATCGCATGGCAGGCTGCCTTCGGTTGTAACGCGGATGCTTACTGGTTGACTTTGCTGTTGACGTAATTGCACAAGTCGCCGACGGTCAGCAGGTTGCCGAAGTCTTGAACCCGTGGGTTTTCTTGGAATTTCGACAGGTCAGCCCAAGGCATGCGTTTTTTCAGTTCAGCCATTCCGTCCGCGGTGACCACGCCGTCTTGGACGTATTGGCTGTTGGTCAGGATGTCTTCTGGCGACAATTCTTCGCGAGGGATTTGGATATCGAAAGCTTTTTCGAGCTTGAACACGATGTCCAAGAAGTCAATGGATTCGGCGCCGAGGTCGCCCACCAAAGTGGCGTCGCGAGTGGTTTCGTCGTCATCGACACCCAATGCGTCGACGAGAGCTTCTTGGACTTTGGTGAAAATTTCGTCTTCTGAGAGCGCCATCGTGCGTTCCTAATCCTAAGTGTGTTTCAAACAGAGTGAGGGGTCATGGTCGGCGAAACGTTTTCACCGGGACGACGCAGGGCCATCGCGGCGGGGGAGTCGCTGAACAGGGAAAAAAATTGCTCGCGAGAGAGTCGTTGAACGTCCGCGTCGGTACCAAGATGGTCCGGGTCGCCACTAGAGCAACTCTCCAGTACCAAGCGGGCTGAGACGGTCGTTCGGTCGCCTTTGCGGGCTTTCGCTTTGACAATCGTCAACGCGCCGTCGCGTTTGAATATCTCGGCTTCCACCGTCAACGTCTCGCCGGGGGACAGAAAATCACCAAATTTGACGCTCTTGGCTTCGCGAAGGAGGACCAGAGCGGAATCAAAATCGGGAGACATTCGTACCAACCACACCGCGGCTTGATGCAATGCTTCGAGCATCATCACGCCGGGCATGACGGGGAATCGGGGGAAATGGTCGGCCAGGTACTCTTCATCCGCTGCCAAGGTTCGTTCACCGACCAAGCGTTGGCCGGGCGTCAGTTCGGTAATTCGGTCGATTTGGCGGTATTTCATGCCGCGTAACTTAGTACCCCGCCCAAAACGCCTCAACCACAGAATCGCTACAGAATGGCACCCAATGGCCCGAATCGACCAAATTTGTCTGCCGGGATGCTCCCGCGGGGGTCACATTCGGGTGCTGGTGCCTTTGGTGAGCGCCATGAAGGCGGATTCGAGGTCGAGTTCTTCTTCGGCAAATCGTTTCAGTCCGATGCCGTTTTCGATCAGCAATTTCGGCAATTCGCTGTAGTCGTCCGTGTCGCTGTTCAGAATCACCCGCACCGCGTCGTCGCCCGGCTGAGTTGACTGGACCAGGGGATGCCCCTGAAACAACTTCGCGATTTGGGCCATTTGTTCGCGTTGGCTGGGCTGGATGATCAGCACCGTGTGCTCGCGAACCATGCGAATCACCTCGGTCACGCGAGCGTTCTGTTTGAGTTCGCCGCGGTCGATGATCCCGACTTTGTTACAGACGTCGGCGAGTTCCGGCAGGATGTGACTGCTGACGATCACGGTTTTTCCCATTTCGCCGAGTCTGCGTAGCAGGTTTCGCATCTCAATCCGAGCTCGCGGGTCGAGACCTGAAAGCGGCTCGTCGAGCAGCAGGACTTGGGGATCGTGTAGCAACGTCCGCGCCAGCCCCAGACGCTGGGTTTGTCCGCGAGAAAGCGTGTTGGCGTAGGCGTCGCGTTTGAAGTCCAGATCGACGACTTCCAGCATCTCGTTGACGCGTTTGCGACGAGCTTCGCCTCCAATTCGGTACGCGGCGGCAAAGAATTCGAGGTACTCGACCACGGTCATGTCATCGTAGACGCCGAAGAAATCGGGCATGTAGCCGACCAACCGCCGGATTTCTTTGGGCTGCGTGTGAACGCTGTGTCCGCACACGTAGGCCTCGCCCCAACTGGGTTCCAACAGCGTGGCGATGATCCGCATTGTCGTCGTTTTGCCAGCTCCATTGGGGCCGATGAAACCGAACAAATCGCCCGCTTCCAGATCCAAATCAATGGCGCGGATCGCGAATGCGTCGCCGTATTTTTTCGTCAGGTCAACTGTCTTGATCACGAGCCGGCACGATGCAGAACAAGGGAAACAAACGGGGGGAATTCGATCAACGCCGGACTTCTTCGACCGGCAAAATCAAACGGACGTAGGAATTGGATTGCTCGGAAGTCGCCAGCGACTCAGCGGTTTCGGAGCTGCGGTTTGAATTGGCGGTCTCAGGAGTCACCACCAATTCCGACCAAGGCGATTGGCAGCGTCCCACCAAAATGCAGCGGTCCGCTGTCAACAGAGAAGTGAAATCGAGATGCCCCAGCACTTCGTTGCGAAGCACGGTGTAGCGTGGTCCGCCGACCGCGTCATGGAACATCAGCATTTCTGCCAAACGCCGCGGTTGGTCGACGACCGTCACGTCCCATGACTCGCCTTCCGAATTGCTTTCCAAGGCTCGCTGGCGAGACAATTGCCAGCGAAAGTTCTTCTGGCGAAGGGAGTCAATTTCGTCGATTTGCGAACCGGCGGGGAGTCGGGTCGGAAGCAGGTAGACCCAGTTTTGATAGATCAGCATGCCGTCCAGCAAGTCGACGGGCAGCGTGTTGACGAGTTTGCCATTGAGAAGTTCGCTGCCCCGACGCCGCTGGAGCAATTGTTCTTGCATGTCGGTCGAAAACTGGGTTTCCAGAGCGATCGATTTGCTGCTGCGTGGTGCCAGGTGCATCCCCGCGATCTGGCTGCTCAAAGGCGAGGCTGGATCATTTTGGTTCAGCAACACGTTGCAGGATTCGCCGGACGATTCAATTTGGATGCCGCCCATCGAGAGGCTCGGGGCTCCAAATGGGGCCAACATTTGGTGATGGAATTTGTCGGCGACCGCATTGGTATCGGCTGTCGTTCGTGTCGCGATCCGAACGCGGTTGGACGGGTGTGAATAAACGAACGCCCAGCGAAACAAGCGTCCGAAACCAGATTCGGCATCGATGTCCACGAATTCGATGGAGTTGGTGCGAAGCAACGCGTCGTCGGCGGCCGAAGGGGCGGTGTCCGATGCATCGTTGGTCGCGACGTTTTCCGGAATGTTGGGCTGGGCGGCCATCCAGAGTCCGGCCGACAAGGCGACGGAGACCACCGGGAATGTCAGCCAGCCAATCCAGGCACGCTGGTTGAATTTTCGCATCAACAAGTAGTCGAGCGGGCCGACCAAAGCGATCAGCAAGCCGATGATGACCGCGAGAACCGCGAAGCTGAACGGGCGTTTGAGCTCGAAGCGATCCAGCGTCGCGCGGGTTTGTCCCGCCAAGTCGGCAAAACCACTCAGCCGAACGCTTTCACTGACGTTGTCCTCGTCGGCATGCCGCAGTGAATCGCCGATCAACAGCATGACCAAGTCCATTCGTTCAGGCCACTCGGCGAACTTGGGAGATTCCAGGTCCGCAGCAAGCACCGTGATTCGGCCAAATCCTGACACATAGCGAACCGCGAAAGGGAGGCTGACCCGGCGGTTCGTTCGGCCCGTGATCAGCATTTCGCCAGAACCGTCTCGCCCAAATGTTTTTGGGAGTTGCAGGCCTTCGAATGGGGGCAGACGCGTTTGGCTGCTCGTGAAGGTTTCTAATCCAGACGGATCCAAGCGTGTGGTCTTGGCTTCGACCACTGCACTGGGCAGCAAGTCCGCCAACCAATCGGCGGTCTCCAGCAGCGATTCAGCTTTCTCGCCCAAAGTCAGCAAGACTTCGCCGCCGTTTTGAACCCATTGAGCGAGCGCGGTGCGCTGTGAAGGGCTCAGCTCTTTCAAAATCGGAATGCCAGCCGCGTTGACAACCAAGAGGTCGATGCCATTGAGTGCCAAGGCATGATCCGGGACCGCTGCAGGGTCTTCGATGCGTGTCACCGCAACGGAGGCAGCACGATTCAGAAGTTCGTTCAATCCGATGGTGTCGATCGACAGTGCGTCGCCGAAAACCATCACCCATGGCATTCCCAACGGGATCATGGAGGGCCCGTTGGCGGGAACACCCGTTTCAGGCAACCGGGTTCGGGCCAGGATCTGATCGCCGGATCGGATGATGACCGGAGCCGCTTCGCTGCCCGGAATCGCCAGAGCGAAGGGAGAATCGTCGGACAGATTGGGTTGTTGATAGGTGACCACTGCGCCGTCACCCACCACCGTCTCAATCACCAGATCGTTGAGTTGATTGACCGGAATGGCATCGTCAAACGTCGATTCACCGGCCGCGGTTTTCAGCCGAATCGCCGTCCACTGCCCGGCCCGGTAGTGGCCCTGGATTCCAGCCCAATTGGCCTCGTTTTCGCGAGACGTTGATTCCTGAGCGGTGCCGTGGGGTGCAAAGATGCATGACACGATGACCAGCAAAAATGCTAGCCAAGTGGGGCAGGTGCGGGGACTGGTTCGGCGTGGAGGAAGTGATTTCCAGCAGTTCATGGTTTTTCGCTCAGGCTGCATTCGCACTGAAATCGGCCGCAGCCAGGGCATCCATTGCCGTATTTCTTGGACAACGCGTCGGCCAAATCGATGTCGGCCACATTCGCAATCGTGAACAGCCAAGCGATGACGTCGGCAAACTCTTCGGCCAAGTTCTCTCGGTCATCCCCCCGAAGGGCGGAGGAGAGCTCCCCAACTTCTTCCATCAACCACATGAACGTGCCATCGACACCACGCGCGACGTCTTTGTCGTAATACATGCGGTGGATGTGCTGTTGCAGATCCGCGATCGAGAGATCTTTGCTAGGAGACGGCATGAAGAGATTGGGCGGAGAAGGCGGAATTCGGCGAGGCCGAGCGGAAGTTTGAATTCGATAGGACGGATCAGGCTACTTGGAAGCTCTTAACACGCAAAAAATCTGGGTTCGATCAATTCAGATGATAGGCCAATTCGGCTGGGACGCGTATTCTAGCGAGCCGAATCGGAACCGCGAGGCACCTTGGCATGCCTCCTTCTTGTGTCACGCTGTCTACTACCGTTCCACTCAACTTCGGCACTCTTGCAACCAGTCGCATGGAATCCAGTTCGAAACCCGAAGTCTCTCCAACGCCTTCCGCCCCAGTGGTGACCTCCAAACCGGACAAGCTGAACTCCTACCCGTTCTACAGCCCCCGTTTTTGGCATGGGATGCGGCCGGGGGCATGGTGGCGGTTGTTGCGCAGTGGCAACTTCGAAATCAGTCCCTCACGAATTCCGATGGTGATCAGCGTTTCGCTGACAACGTTCATCAACACGCTGTTGACGGTGCTGCAGAACGTTTTGTTCGCGCGGAGTTTTCGAGAAGCGGAATTGCATGGGCCACCTGTGTTCATTGTGGGGCATTGGCGAAGCGGCACGACGCTGCTGCATGAATTGATGGTTCGCGATGAACGGTTCAGCAGTCCGTCGACTTTTCAGTGCTTTGCGCCCTCGCACTTTCTGGTGACGCAGTGGTTCTTTCGGAAATTCGCAGGGTGGTTGCTGCCTGGCAAACGGCCGATGGACAACATGGATGCCGGTTGGGATCGACCTCAAGAAGACGAATTCGCGTTGATGAACTTGGGGCTGCCTTCGCCCTACCGCCGGATCGCATTCCCGCGACAAAATCAGGTCAACATGGAGTACTTGGATCTGAACGACATCACCGCGAAAGAACGCGAAAATTGGTTGGGGACGCTGCGTGCGTTTTTGTTGCGTGTCAGCGTTTCGACGAATCGGCCGCTGGTGATCAAAAGTCCCACTCACACCGGTCGAATCGGTCACTTGGCTCGCGCATTCCCGCAGGCCAAATTCGTTCACATCACTCGCGACCCCAGGTCGTTGTTTCCAAGCACCTGCCGGTTGTGGCGAAGTTTGGACGAAGTGCAGTCACTGCAAACCAGCAATGAAGAAGGTTTGGACGAGTACGTGCTGACTTGTCTGACCAAAATGTACGATTCCTTTCACGCGGATCGGCAAGAAATCGATGACCATCACATCATCGACATACGCTACGAAGATTTGATCGCGGAACCGGTGGACACGCTCAGGAAAATCTACGAGTCACTGCGTCTGAGCGATTTTGACACGGTCAGTGAAGACATTCAGGACTGGGCCGACAACGAACATCGACAATACAAAACCAACACGCACCAGTTGGATCCCGAGCAAGAAAAACGCTTGCTGGAACGCTGGAGCGACTATTTTGACCGGTACGGATACCGCTGATTCTTCTTCGCACTCTTTGCTTGGCATTCACTGGATCGTTTGGAAAATGATGAACCGAATCGTTGCACGCTCGTCTCTTGTCTTCCCGCTGGCAGTTTGCTTGTTGGCCGGAATGATGTTTCCCGGATGCTCCTCCTCCACCACGGAATCGGCGACCGAGTCGTCTGCATCAACGGAGGCACCAGCCTCGACGGGGGAAGGTGAGGCCGCAAAACAACCCTCCTCGGATCCTGCCGAAGTCTCGTTTGAGCCACCTGTGTTTGAAGCGGACGCGGAGAAGTTGTTGGCCAGCCGTCTTCCGATTGACCGAACCACGCAAGGCTGGATTTGATTGTTCGATGGGCACACGTTGTTTGGTTGGGCCATTGGCGGCAAAGCCAACTTCCGAGTGGAAGACGAATCCATCGTGGCTGATCAAGGCGAGAATTGCTTGCTGACCACCTCGACACAGTGGAGTGACTACGAATTGGAGTTGCAGTTCCAGTGTGATGAAGACACGAACTCAGGCGTGTTTGTCCGCACGACGTTGGATCCACAGAGCGTCAAGACGGATTGCTATGAGGTCAACATTGCACCGCCGTCGAATCCGTTTCCAACCGGTGGCGTGGTCCAGCGATCCAAAGGGGAGACGTTCGACACCGACCCTGAAAAATGGCACACGATGAACATCCTGTGCGACGGTGCCACACTGCGAGTCACAATCGATGGGACGGTGACCTGTGAACTGGATGACGCGACGCAACCGAAATCGGGCTACATCGGATTGCAGCATCGCGAAGGTCGAATCGCTTTTCGAGACATTCAGTTGCGGCCGTTGGGACTGCAGAATCTGTTGGCCGATGGCTTGGAAGGTTGGACCGTTCGGGAAGGCATGGACGGCGAGTACCGCATCAATGACGAAGGCCACTTGGTCGTCGACGGGGGCAAACAACAGCTCGAAACGGACGCTGCGTTTGGCGACTTTGTGATGCTGGCCGATTACAAGATGGACAATCCAAAGTCCAATTCGGGATTGTTTTTTCGCGCCATTCCCGGCGACGAAATGATGGGTTACGAGTGCCAAGTCAGCAACGAGTTGATTGATGGCAATCCGTTGAAGCCCGCCGATTGTGGTGCGGGTGGGATCTTCCGTCGCCAAGACGCGCGTGTGGTGGCAGGTGAACCAGGACGTTGGAATTCAATCTTGCTGGTCGCCAAGGGCAACCACTTCGCAACGTGGGTCAATGGAGTCCAAGTGACCGACGTCGTTGACACTCGCAAGGCGGATGAGAACCCGCGTCGCGGCCTTCGTTTGGAACCGGGCTCGATCATCGTGCAAGGCCACGACAAGACCACGCAAGCAACCTATCGTCAGATCGCCGTTGCGGAACAGGCCGCCGCAGAAGGCGGTGAGTAGTGGTCGCGACGAGAGGGACACGAGGCGGATTCGAAGCGTTTTGGGCAATCGCGTTGCTGGCATTGATGGCGGCAACGTTTCGGTTGTGGTTGCCGGGGAGTTGGACGGGCACGGGGGATTTCCCCATGGTGCCCCTGTGCGATCTAGGCAGCGTCGGTCTGGGGCAGCAAGCGATCCGTCTGGTCTCGACCGCAACCACGTTTGCGATTGTGATTGCGTGCCTGGTGATCGCGGGACGATGTCAGTTGCGGTGGATGTGGCCGATCGTTGCTGTGTCACTCGCGGTCTCGGTGCTGTTGGACCAACACCGATTGCAGCCTTGGGTTTATCAGTCGTTTCTTTACGCGGTTTTGTTCACGCTGGCTCCGCGAAGTGAGTCGGGCCAGTCGACCGAGGCGACCTTTCGTTTGATTCGGTTGCTGACGATCAGCGTGTATGTGTTCAGCGCGGCGGGCAAGTTTGACTTTCAGTTCTTGCATACGGTCGGGCAAGACTTTCTTCGGGCTCCGCTGCAGTGGTTCGGCGTTGATGTCTCTGCTTGGTCGGTACGCACGCGATTGTTTGCCGCAGCCAGTTTTCCGGCGTTCGAGCTGTGTGTGGCTGTGGCCCTGAGTTGCCCCCGGACGCGAAGGTTGGGTGTGTGGATGGCGACCGCGATGCACCTTGGTTTGCTTGTGGTGTTGTCGCCATTGGGGCTGGGACACAGTCCTGGAGTGATGGTTTGGAACGTTGGGATGGCGATTCAGGCGTGGTGGTTGTTCGCTGGCCCGGCACCGTCGGCTGACCAGGTTGCCGATCCTGAATCACGTTCGGTGGGTTGGTTGGCTTGGGCGGTCGTGGCCATGGCTTGGGTGATGCCCGTTTTTGAACGCAGCGGATACTGGGATCACTGGATGGCGTGGGCGTTGTATTCGCCACACAGCAGTCGAGTGTCGATGCAGGTTCACGAATCAGCGATCGATCAATTGCCGAAGGCTTGGCAGGTGGCGGTTTCGGAAGACGATGATTCAGATCGTTGGCACGACTTGCGTCTCGGTTCACTGTCGCTGGCCATTCGTGGTGTGCCGGTGGTGCCGCAGGCTCGGTATCAATGGGCGCTGGCAAATCGGTTGATCCAGCAAAGCCAGATCGAGCGTCAAGTTCGCGGGAAAGTTCAATCCGTATCGGACCGCTGGACGGGCGAACGGAGCGAGAAGTGGTGGACTCGACCGGATGAGTTTCAAGCGGCCGGTGAGGCGTTCTGGTTGGTGCCTTAGGCGATTGAAGGTGCGTGTCGGCCGAGCATCCGATCACTCTGCGGCAACCGGTTCTTCTGCCGCAGTCTCGGTTGCGTCCTCGGAGTCCGTTTCAGCCTCTCTTTCGTCATCGGCTGCGTCCCCGTCGGCTGCGTCTTCGGCACTGGGGTCTCGCAGACGAAGCACGATGGCATCGTCGACGACTTCAATTTTGTCAAATTTCCGCAGCAGTTCCGCGGTTTCGACATCGTCGTAAGCGTCTTTGGCGAGGTTCTGTTGAGAGAAGCCTTCCATGAAGGCCTCGGGGATGGGTTCGCCTTTGACGCTGGCACTGGTCAGGCGAACGACCAAGACGCCGTTGTCCATCGAGACTTCAAACTCTGCGTCGGCGTTGAAGTAGCGACCTTTGCCGCCGGGGATTTGGTCGGTTGGCAGTGTGACCTGGCCATACAGTCGTCCATCTTCGATCCGGACGAACGCTTTGCCGCGAAGGTCTTCGTTGGACGAGATCAGGGCGTTGATTTCTTCGCTGGTCAAACGCAATTCTCGAGGGACTTCGGCCGGGACAAGCGATTCATCGGATGTGCCTTCGGCTTCATCGGCGTCGTCGGTTGCGACTTTGCCATCGGTGTCCGTGTCGGTGGATTCTTCTTGCGAGCCGGATTTGACTTGTTCGGTGAACGCGTCGATGCGAGCCTGCAATTCATCCAGCCGTTCTTCGTCCCATTCGACCACGGGAACGTCGGCGGGTTGTGTGTCGGTGTACTTTTCGACTTGCCCGGTCAGGAAGTAGTAAACTCCGAAACCGCTCGCGATCATCACGACAATCGCAACGGTTAGAGTTCCCAAGCATCCCCAGATGAAGCATCCCCATCCGGATTTCTTCGCGGGCTGAACCGCGACATTGGGATCGGCATTTGGGTCGTGTGGTGAACCGGAATGGAAGGGATCATTGATTGGGGTCGACATGGTCAGACTTCCTTGAGTTGAAGCACCGCCTGGCGAGCGCGGCGCAAAAAGTCGGCTTTGGGTTCACCGGTTTCCAAAAAGATTGGAGCACCGATCGTAATGCATGAGAGCAGTGGGACGGGCAGCACCTCGCCTCGTGGCAAGATGCGATTCACGTTTTCGATGTAGACGGGGACCAGTTCGAGGTCCGGGCGTTTCTTGCCCAAGTAGTAAAGTCCGCTTTTGAAGTCGCTCATTTCTTCGCCGGCCGAGCGACTGCCTTCCGGGAAGACAATCAGCGAATACAGGTCACCCATTTGCCGGATCATGATGTCGATCGGGCTTTTGTGGACCTTGATTTCTTTGCGGTCAATCAGCAACGCGTTGAAACTGCGCGCGATGTGTTCTTTGAACCAGCTTCCTGTCCAATAATCTTTGGCAGCGACCGGGCGGGTCAGCGAACGGATTTCGTGCGGCAATGCGGACCACAGAACCACCGCGTCGAGGTGGCTGGTGTGGTTGGCAAAGTAGATTCGTTGGCAAGTGTCCGGCTGGCAATCCACCCATCGAACGGTGAAGCCGCTGAACATCTTGGCGAGCAGAACGATGGTCTGGCTGGTCAGTGTCATGGGACCAGTTTACTCAGCCAGTCGGCAGTCTCGAAGCACCCTTGTAGGCCGCCGATGGAGTTCTCAGGTTGGCCTTGGCGACCGTGGATCGGCGGCCGGGTTGCGATTTTTTTGCGAAAATTTGATGCACGAGCTTTTGGTAGCCGTCGACCATCGATTGCAGCGAACCGGTGGCTTGCACCAATTCGCGGCCGTTTTGGCCCATTTCAGAACGGAGGTCGTCATCGTTCAGCAACCGATCGATCGCGACGACGAATGAATCCAGGTCTTCGCTGGGGACCAATTCGCCGGTCCTACCCGGAAGAACGGTTTCAGAGATCGAGCCGACGTCGGTTGCGACCACGGGAGTTTCACAGGCCAATGCTTCCAAAATCGAAACGGGGGAAGCTTCATTGAGCGAACAGAGCGTGAAGACGTCCATCGCGGCGAGCAAACGCGGGGTGTCGCTGCGATTGCCCAGCAAGTGGACTCGGTCGGCGAGTCCAAGTTCATCGATCAAGGGTTCGATCGTCGCTCGCTCGGGGCCTTCTCCGATGATCATCGTGTGAAGTTTGGGGTGAAGCTCCCTCAGCTTGGCAACCGCGTGGACCAGCATCGAATGATTCTTTTCGCTTCGCAAGGCCGCGACGATTCCAATCAAGGGTGTGTCGGCAGCCACGCCGAGTTCCTCGCGAACATTGGGGGACGTGCGACATTCGGCGGAAGGATGAAAGCGGTCGCAATCCACTCCGTTGCGAATGACGTGGACCTTGTTCGGCGGAAATTTTTCAAACGTGCGGAGGAATTCACCATGGGATTCGGCAACCCCAATGAACGCATCGGTGATGCGGGTGAGCAAACGGTTCAAACGCCCGACGCCATCGGGCCAACCGGTGGAGTGCAGCGCAGAGGCGATCACAGGAACCCCAGCCATTTTCGCGGCCAAGCGTCCCCAGAACATCTTGTCGCCGGCACCCACGGTGATCACGGCGTCGGCGTTTTGCCGTCGCATCAACCGTGCCAGTCGAGGCAGCACGGCGATGTCGTATTTGCCACCGATGAGGTCACTGTGAACGGGGAACTCGTCTGCGATTTCGACCCCGAGTGGCCCTGGTTCCTTGAGGCAGATCACTTCGGGTTGGATCTCGTTCGGATCCATTCGCCGCATCAAGTTCACCAGCAACGTTTCGGCACCGCCGACTGGCATGCTGGTGATCACAAACATGCATTTCAACGGGCGATGGTTGGGGTGAGAAAACGAATTCATGAGAAAGCAAGTTCGGGTTGGCGAATGGTAGCAGCGACTTCGGGTTCGATGTCCAAGACATCTTGGTCTGGCAGAGCGGGCCTGCGTCGATTCTTGCGGGCGTCGTAGGTCAACCAATTGCGAAGGCGATTGAATTCTGGGTCACCGTGGAAGCGACGGATGTGAAAAGAGTCATCCCCAATCAAGTTGTACGCACCGTATGCACTGCAGATTCCCTTCAATCCGCATTGCCGTGCGGTTTGGATCACGGCGGGACGCATTTGTTCGGGCATGCCAAATGGAACGGCAAGGTATTGAACGGGACGCTCGATCATCTGCTCGAGAGTGTGTTTCGCGTCCACGATCTCTTCGTTGAGCTGTTCAGTTGTGTGGACTCGGTTGAAGTCAACGTGGTTGGCGGTGTGCAATCCAATCTCGATGCCGCTGTCGGCGGCGGCTTTGATTTGTTCGATCGTGTTGATCGGTAGGGGCTGGCCTCGGCGCACGTCGTGTTCGAACGGGTGCCCGCGGCGGACATTTTCTGTGGTCACGAAGTACGTGCAGGGAATCCGGTGACGGATCAGCAGTGGCAACGCGAACTCGCAGTTCTCGGAATAGCCATCGTCAAAGGTGAACGAGACCGCGGGCCGAGGCGATTGGCCGGTTTCCAATCGATGCTGGACTTCTTGCAACGAAATCAATTCGAATTGTTCACGGCAGTAGTCGACGTGGCGTTCGAAGCTTTTCTTGGAAATCGTCCATGGATTGATCGGCTCGTCTGCGACCCGGTGATAGAACAGAACCGAAATCGGAGCCCGGTTTTGGTCGGACATTCGCTTCAATTGCTTGCGCCGCCAAGGCGATTGGAGAGCCTGGCGAGTAGAAATTGCGAGGGAGCGGAGCAGTGGCATGGTGTCTTGGACGGTGAGCGTGGGGAAGCTTTGGGAAACGCTACGCCGCCATGGGGGGTAATGTGAAACCCACGGGAAACTGGAAACCGGGTTCTTTGTGTTTGCGGATCAAATGATCGGATTGTGCAAATTAGGAGGCTTTTCTGGTCGGAGAAAAGTTGTTTTCTGAACGGATGTTCGGTGTCTGAACGGGCGAGTGGAAAGCGGAATGCTGGCGATTTGACTTGTCTCGCGAGGTGCTGTTTTGCTACGTCCGACCCAATGAATCACACTCGACGTCCGATCGAACGCCGCCGCAGAGTCATCCTCACGACCGTGGGCGGCGACTCCGGGAACGCGACGGCCAAGCAGAAGGCGGTCCAGCAGCAGTGGCGAGAAGCTCGCCGGCCGACTGTCGCCTACGGGTCTCGCGTGCGTCGGTGTTTGCGCGGACGTTGGTTTTCGCTGGTACCGGTTCAGCGACCCGCGGTCTTGGGTTTGATCGCCACGGTGGTTTCAGTTGCGGTGCTGTTGATCGGTCTGCACTACGCTTCGGTTGCTTGGCCGACTTTGGCGGAGCGGACCGCTGTGACGGCTGTCACGCGAATTGATGCGGTGGGAAGTCTGGGACGCTACTGCACGAGCATGTTGATGCTCGGGATCGCTGGTGCCTCGTGGTTGGTCTATCAGATTCGGCGATACCGCAATGATGACTTTCAGGGGCATTATCGTTTGTGGCGTTTGGTCACTTCGATGGCGTTGCTGGGCAGCGTTGCCACCATGGTGCCGTTGATCGATTTGTTGGGCGGAGTCACGGAGTGGGCGCTCGGGAAACGCGTCGCTCTCTCTGGCAGTGATTGGGTCAAGTTGTTGCTGACAGTTGGCGGCGTGGTCATGCTGCTGCGCACCACAGCCGAAATTTGGAAGCATCGAGTTGCCGCCGCATGGATGTTCGTTGGTTGGTTGGCAGCATCGTTGCCGGTCGCTGAGAATTGGAACCTCCTCTCGATCGACACGCCGCTTCGTTGGACCGCTTTCACGTCCGCGATGTTGGTGGCTGCGTCCTGTTGGTTTTGCGCGACGGTGTTGTATTTGCGAACGCTGTACATGGATGTCCGCGGGATCGAACGGCCTGTGACGTTGGCTGCTCGGGTTCGCCAGGCATCTGCCGAACAGTTGGAAAGCATGCGAGGATGGACGAAACGCGAGCCCAAACCTGCGAAGAAGACACTGAAGAAGAGTCCCGAACCAAAGGCCACGCCGAAACCGAAAGCGGCCAAGCCGGAGCCGAAGCGTTCCGAGAAGCAAGCCGAACGGCAAGTGACCGAAGAGTCTCAATCAGAGAGCCAACCAGTTCGCAAGCGTCGATTCTGGCAGCGCGCCAAGGCTTCTTCGGTGAGCGATGAATCAAGCAATGCCAGCGATCGATCGTCCAAACGGGGCGGCGTTGCAGAAGAAGAGCTTAGCGAAAGTCCAGCCCGCAATGTCTCCGCCGCCACCGAAGAAGGCGGCGAAAAGGAATCGGGCAAGCGAGCTTCCAAGTGGAGGTTCTGGGGACGGAAAACCAAACCGGCTGACTCTGAGGAAGAGTCCGACGAGGTGGAACGGAATGAGACCGTCGAGCCTGAAGGCGATTCGGATGATGCCGAGCCCAAGGTCAAGCGATCTTGGTTGCCCAAGTGGAAAAGAAAACCGAAGACGGTCGCGGACGATGAGTCGGATACCGAAGACGAAGCCGCCCCATCGTCTCAGGCAACAGAACCTGATGATGAGGATGCTGAAGCGATACCGAAGAAGCGACGCTTTGGTTTGAAGTTCCCGTCGCTGGGCCGCAAGGCAAAAAGCGATGATGGCGCGGATGAATCCGAGTCTGGCGACGAGGTCGCGGATTCAGACTTTAAAGAAGTGGCTGATTCTCGGTCCAGCGATCGCTCCTCTTCGAACTCGGATTCCTACGTTGATTCTCAGCCTGATTACGGCGAGATGAATGAGGAGGACATCGATTGGTCCAGCATGAGCAAAGCGGAACGCCGACGTGTCCGCAAGCAACTCAAACGCAGCGGGCGTGCCGCCTAATCACATCACCAGGAATTTCCGGGCATCCCGCAAAGTTTGACTTCGCGGCACAGTTTTCCTGGTCTGCAGTCTTTGCCTGGTCGATAAAGACGATGTTCACGCGACCGGTGCGCCAGAAACGTCTGGCTAGCTGACCTGTCGCGAGTCGGCTTCTTGTCTTTCAACCCCGGGTTTGTCTTCGTCGCGATGTCGGAGCAACAGTCCACGACCGAATCCGTTCTTCGCGTGCAAACCGTGAAACCGGATGTGCAGATCGATACGCCGATGCGGCGTTGGATCATGCAGTGGGGCACCGCTGTCGTTGGCGGTGTCACTGCCGTGGGTGACTTGGCCATGTTCACTTGGCAAATGTTCGTGTGGATGTTCACACGGATGCCGCGCCGGGACACGGTGCTGATCAACTTCTACCAAGTTGGCGTGCTGAGTCTTCCTGTGGTGGCATTGACCGGTTCATTCATCGGAATGGTGTTGGCCGTTCAGAGTTACTATCAGTTCCACACCATCGGATTGGAAACGCACCTCGGTGTCGTGATCAACACCTCGTTGGTTCGCGAATTGGGCCCCGTGTTGGCGGCCACGATGTTGGCCGGTCGAGTTGGCGGCGCGATGGCAGCGGTCTTGGGCACCATGAGGGTGACAGAACAGATCGATGCGTTGACCACCATGGGCGCGGATCCCATTCACTACTTGGTGGTGCCCCGGTTCATGGCGTGTTTGTTTTTGATTCCCCCGTTGACGATTGTGGCGGACTTCATGGGGATCGTCGGTGGGTACTTTTATAGCGTCATCATTCTTGGGATCGATCGCGCGGCCTACCTGCACCATTCGCGTGAAGGCGTGGTTGCATTTGATTTGTTCAATGGTGTTTTCAAAAGCATTTTCTTTGGTGGCGTGATCGCGATCATCAGTTGTTACCGCGGGTTCAATTGCCAACCCGGTGCCGAAGGCGTTGGCAAAGCTGCCACGGAAGCCTTTGTGTATTCGTTCGTGATGATCCTTGCGATCGACCTGTTCCTGAACATCGTTTTGGACTGGGTCTATTTCAGCTTTTACCCAGAAGGCACGAGTCTGTTCTAGTGAGCGATTCCATCCCACCTATCGATCCTTTTGAACAAGAGGCGTCTGAAACGCAGGCTGAGGAATCAGCGGTGGCGGTTCAGGAACGCCCCTTGGTGGAAGTCGAAAACTTGGAAGTGTCCTTCGATGGACAAACGGTATTGAAGGACATTGATTGCCGCATTGAACGCGGCCAAACCGTTGCTGTGATCGGCGAGAGTGGATGTGGGAAAACCGTGTTCATGAAGACGATCGTGGCTTTGGTTCAGCCCACAATCGGTCGGGTGTTGTTTGACGGAGAGGACTTGTCGCAGCTCAATCCTGCGGAGCTTGCCGTGATTCGTCGCCGGTTTGGATTTGTGTTTCAGCATGCCGCGTTGTTCGACAGCATGAACATTTTTGACAACGTCGCGTTTCCCATTCGGCAGAACGAAGAAGGGACCGATGAGGCCGAAATCAACGACCGAGTCCGGCAGCACATCAGTGAAGTGGGATTGCCAGAAGAAGTGATTTACAAGCGTCCAGCCGAGTTGTCGGGCGGGATGCAGAAACGGGTCGGGTTGGCTCGTGCTTTGGTGCTGCGTCCTGAACTCGTTGTTTACGACGAACCCACCACTGGATTGGATCCGATCATGAGCGACGTGATCAACGAGTTGATTCTGCACACCCGGCGGATGTACCCCGTGACCAGCATCGTGGTCACGCACGACATGCACACAGCACGGAAAGTGGCGGACCGAGTGATGATGTTTTATCCGCGACGTCGGCTTGATTCCGACCAATCACAAATTCTTTTCGACGCCCCACCCAGTCAGCTCGAACATGCCGAAGATCGGCGCGTTCGTCAGTTTGTACGGGGGGAAGCGGGGGATCGCATCCGCGAAATGACTCAGGGGATGGCTTGAACCATGGATGACAGCAAACTTCGTTTCGGTGTGGGCGTGCTCGTGATCGCGGCGATCGGAATCGCGGTGATCCTCACGTTTTTGTTTGGCGCGTTCCCTGCGATCTTGAATCGTGAGTACACGCTGATGGTCTATTTCCCGTCGGCCGATGGCATCAATGTCAACGCGCCTGTTTATCGCGATGGGGTCAAAATTGGTCGCGTCGATGACATCCAATTGCAGGAAAAAGGCGGCGTGATTTTGACGTTGTCGATGGACGAGAGCGTCCGCATGACACACGAATACATCCCTCAGATCGGAATCGGTTCGTTGATCACGGGGGATTCCAAGTTGGAATTTCGCAAGGCTGATCGTCGCGAGCTGAGTGACTATTTCGAAAACGATAGCGACTTGATTGATCAGCTCTACACCGACGATGAGTTATTCAATTACGGCCGCAAATTGGAGGACCCCTTCACGTTGATCTTTGGGATGGAAGACGAGCTGGTCTCGACATTTCAAAGCGTTCGTGGTGCCGGCGATGCGATCCAAGACATCGGCAACGATATCAAAGGATTGGTTCGCGATGTTCGTGGTGTGATCGGGATCTCACCAACCGCCCCCGCATCGGCACCAACTGTGCCGATGGGAGGTTTCCCGCAGTCGATGACGCCGGCACCGAAGTGGGCGCGTCCAATCGCACTGGCTAGCCAAACGAGTGCGCCGGGGGGGGCGTCAAACAACGTGATTCAAACAGTGGCGATGCAGCAGACATTCCCTCCGCAGTCGGCTCCTTTGCAGAACGTTCCTCCTCAAGGCTTCACGCCGCCTCCAGGATTCACTGCTCCCTTGGGAACGCCTGTGCCTGGCCAACCGGGAGGGCAGACTCCGCCGACCATCACTCAATTGGCTGGCGAGGCATCGCAAGCGGTTCGGGAGTTTGGGTTCTTGGTACGCGATATTCGTGCGATCATTGGTGATCCGCAGATTCAGCAAGACGTCAGCGACACTGTGGAGCGATTGCCGGGCGTGCTGGATGAGGTGAAGGTGACGTTGGAGGATGCTCGTGACACGTTTGAGACTTTCCGTGACGTGGGGGGCCAGTTCGAACAAGTAGGGATTGTCGCCGAAGATGCTGTTACGCAAACGGCGAATGAATTGCAGAAGACGCTTGAGAGTGTTCGCTCCACCGCCAAGAGTTTCGAAGGGACCGCGCAAAACATCGAGGCCTTCACCGAACCACTGGGCGAACGCGGCGACGAGTTGATCGAAGCGGTGTTGGTGAGCTTGGCCAACGTCGACAATGCCTTGGTGCAGTTGGACACGTTTGGCCGGACGCTCAATAGCAGCGACGGAACGGTTCGCCGCTTGCTCGAAGACGACGAACTGTTCTATCAAGTCCAGCGAACGGTTCAGAACATCGAAGCCGCCTCGGCACGTTTGCGTCCAATCCTCGATGACGTTCGCGTGTTCTCGGACAAGATCGCTCGTGACCCACGGCAATTGGGGGTCCGCGGTGCGATCACCAATCGACCCAGTGGGATGGGTTTGAAGTGATTCAAAACCGGTGTCGCTGGATTTACTCTGCACCTGAGAGGTGGAGCCGTTTATCGAGGCCGATTTTTAGCGGGTTTCGGTATTTGAGAACCTCTCCCGAAACAAAGTTTGGGGAGAGTTCGAGCGACGCCGTTCAGGAGTACGCGAGGGAGGGGGGCCGAGCATGGGAAGCGGCTCGCACTGCTCGA
>NZ_JBICHO010000098.1:0-9203 GCF_043100905.1 Rhodopirellula sp. JB055
CGATCCCCCCAAAAGGCGCCAAACGGGTAGGGGTTTGCAAAACCAAACCCGTGTCGAGCCCAATCGAAGCATGGTCCCATACCGCTGCACCAGACAGCGAAAACCGCTGAGTAATGTACGAAGTCAGGTATTCTTAATTGCCGAAGTCTGCCACAAAACCTGCCCCTGTGCTGGATCGGTACGTCGCCCCAGCAGAAACGTAAGTCCCCTCGGCTCCATTGAGAAACCTGGCGTCACTGGCCTGCTTTACCTTGCCAATCGGATCCGACTTGGGAACACCTTCAGCGTACTTTTTCGCGTAATCCGGGTGCTCCATCGCCCATCGCGAGCGTGTGATGCCAGTTGGCAGCCGACACCCGAAGGAAGTCAACAGGGCACTTCCGGCAACGAGCCACACGATAGGATGGAAACTTGTTTTCAAGAGATCATCATCATTGATTTCGTTCGAACACCTGTCACGGGCCCATTTCACCCTCCGCGATATCAAATCGCCCCCCCCCGCCACAAGCGGAGTTCACGGCACGACCGCTTTCCTCCTGTGAGGTATTGCCGTATTCAACGCGGTGTCAGCAACACCTTGAGACCTCTGCCCGCGCAGGAGATCGTGCCGTTTTATCTCACTCTCCGTTTGAAAGCGTGATGAGCCCCCATTGCAACTCAACACTTCAAAACTGCATGACCTCACAGGGCGAGGAGGCGTCGAGGTGTAGGCCAAGTTCCACCTGGCAACCACGGCAATGCTTTGGAACAAAGCCAGCCGTCTGCAACAATTCAGGCGACATCGAACTGAAAATTCAATCGGCCAGCCACACGCGCCAGGTGGAACCTGGCCTACAACCGGCGTCGCGTTTGTCACCAGAGAAATCCCGGTTGTTGGGTGGCAAATGATGGAATTCAATGATGGAATGATCTGTGTGTTGGGATTGGACACCACTCCGTTCACCGGGAAGAAACCGATGCCACTTTTTGATCACTCTCTCCATCCCACCATGGTCACCATGAGCCATTCCTTTCGACGCTCAATCTGTGTTCTGTTCTCCGCTTTGACGCTCACGCTCTCGTGCATTGCTATCCACCCAGTCCGGGCTCAACAGCCCAACGTCAATCACTCGGCCCGGCATCAGCTTGCGATTGAACGAGCCCGATCCAACCTGCATTTAGATGCCCCAGGTTCTGCGAACCGGCAGGTGGCGTTGGCCGATGCGTTGCTGCGTGCGGGGAAGGTCGACGACTCCATCCCGCACTACGAAAATGCAATCAAGCAATCGCCTGACATGCGGCCTTACCTTTGGCAGTATGGCATCGCGTTGTTCTTCGCAGGACGTTTCGAAGATGGACGCGAATTATTCGAAGCCCACCGCCGTGTGAATCCAAACGATGTTGAGAACGCGGCGTGGCACTTCCTCTGCGAAGCCAAGGCCAATGGCATCGAGTCGGCTCGCAAACTTCTTCTGCCCGCACCAGGAGATCGACGGATTCCGATGTCGGAAATCCTTGATCGCTTGCCCGGTGGAGACGCGACCAAGATTGAGGCCGCCGTGAATGCGATCCATCAACCAGCATCGAAACAATCAGCGCGTTTCTACGCTGACTTGTACCTGGGACTGATCGCGGACGCCGAAGGAAAACCCAAGGACGCTCAGGCCTTCATGACGCGAGCCGCGAAGACCCCGATGGCTCACTACATGGCCGATGTGGCTCGTGTGTACGCCAACCACTTGAAAGCGTCCGCCAAACCAGACGAACAGTGACACAGGATTCGGACCTGTCCTTTGCGACGTCGATCAAGCTTCGGCGATCGACTCCGCATGAATCTCTTCATCGAGGCGATGCCCGCAACGATCACAATGGACGGCGCCAGCTCGATGACTCGCCAATCCACATTGCGGGCAGGGATGATGTTCCGTGGTGACCGCCAGCTTGCTCGACAATTCCGCGCTGACAAAACCAGTCGGAACAATGATCAGCGAGTAACCAAGCAAGATCAGCGCCGCCGAAATGATCTTGCCGATCGTGGTGTGCGGGACAACGTCTCCGTAGCCCACCGTTGTCATCGTCACGATGGCCCAGTACATCGCTTGCGGAATCGAGGTGAATTCGCTGTCGTGCGTATCACCCATCAAGACCGTTTCGATCTGGTACATGAGCGTGCCACTGATCGTGACGGCGACCAAGACCACCGCCAAAAAGACAATGATCTTTTCGCGTGACTTCCAAACCGCATCCGAAAGCTCATCGGCTTGGCTCATCATTCGCCAAAGCTTCAGAACTCGAAAGACTCGCAGCAACCGAATGCTGCGGAGAATCACAAACGACTTCGCGGAATACTCGACGAACAGTGCGAAGTAGCTTGGCAGAATGCTGAGCAAATCCACAATTCCCCAGAAGCTGAACGCGTACTTCAGAGGATGACGCACGCAGTACAGACGCAGCGCGTACTCAATGGTGAACAGAATGGTGAGAATCCATTCAAGCGTCCAGAACCAACTTGCGAGGGGACTCGCTGGGTCCGCTGCATTCGGTTTGCTTTGCAGCCCAAACTCAGGCACGGTCTCCAGGGAAACCAGCACAAAGCTGGCGATGATGGCGACCAGCAATGCGATGTCGAAACCACGACCGAGCGGTGAATCAGCCTCAAAGATCACGTCGTAAAGCGTCTGCCGGACACCGGGTTCGGCGGGACGCTGGATCAATCGACGCCGCAACACTTTTTCGGTCGCGGTACTCATGTCATTTGGGGACCGCGAGAAACTTGAATCTCACATCGCTGTTCAATGATTTCCAAATGATGAAGCAGATGTCCCGCAGCCACCCAAGCCATCCCACGAACACTGATGCGGTTGCCATCCACCGTCCCAACATTGTCCCAGGCGGTAGGATTGATTCGCCGCAGCAAGGTCGTGTTGGCTTGTCGACAAAACCCCAGTTCGGAAATCAACTCTCGCATGTTTCCCAAACCGAAGCGAGCCGCGGCATAGGCGTTTTCATCCCAAGCGGGCTGGTCGGACTGATCTCCCGCCGCGATCCGCAGCATTCGATCCCCGGCGATTCGTTCCGCGTCGACACAGTGCTCAATCACCTGGCGAACCGACCACGCATAGGGCTTGTGAACCTTGTCAATCTGCTCCGCAGAGAGACTTCCGGCCAGCTCGCAAACCCAGTGCAACTGATCCTCCATCGCTTTCAGGATACATTCACCAGGCACACGGGCGGCCAATTCACGATGGTAGTCGATCGACAATTCGCCCTCGCCGGGCCGCCGACTCTTCGTTCGACTCATGGAAACGCTTGCTTGCATCAGTTCTCAAACTCAATGACTTGGAGATCCGGATGATTCTCGGCCAACGTGTCAATCACGTCGAACCCGATGCTGGTGTTGGCAACGTTCATGCTCTTGAGATTAGGCAGCTTCGCCAATTCTAAAAAGCTCTCATCGCCAAGTTGCGTGCCGGCCACGTTCAATGTTTGCAGCTTGGTCATCTTCTTCAACACAGGCAACGATTCGTCCGTCACGGAAGTCGACTTCAGATTCAATTCTTCCAAGTTGACCAATTCGCCGAACGCGGCCAGTGTTTCATCATTGGTCTTGGTTTCCCAAAGACCAAGGTAGGTCAGTCCAGTCAGTTTTCCCAATTGAGCGATGCCTTCGGGTGACGCCAATCGGCACTCCGAAATATCGACATACGTCACAGCCGGCAATTGCGAGATGACATCCAATCCCTTGTCGTCCACCGACGAATCACGAAGCTCAAACCGAGCCAAGGATTTGTTGTTCGCGATGTGCTGGATGCCTTCCCCAGTCACGTCACAACCACGAATCCGAAGACGCTTGAGCTTGGACAGGCCCTTCAGTTCCGCCATCGCGGCATCGTTGATTTTTGAGTAATCACCCTGCAACTGTTCCAGTGTGGGAGTCTGTCCCAACATTTTCATCGTCGGTCCGTTGATAGTCGTGCAGTAGTTGAAGTTGATGGACTTCAGCGGCAACGGTGCAAGCTTGACCAATCCGTCATCGGTCACCTTGGACTTTTCCAATTGAACGTCGGCAAGCGTTTTGATCTTGGCCAGGGAATCCATGCCCGCGTCACCAATGTTACTGTTCCGCAAATCGATCGCACGCAGTTTGTTCAATCCCGTCAGCAATTCCATCCCTTCGTCGGTCACACCGGTGCGACGCAGGAACAACGCTTCGAGCGTGGTCATCTTGCCGACCGTTTCCAAAGTTTTGTCAGTGATCGCGGTGTCGGTCAGCGTCAGACGTTTCAAATTCGTCAGCGAGGTCAGGTTTTCCATTCCCGCATCATTAATTCCAGGACCATTGAAGGTCGCCTTTTGCGTGTGAGGGATTCCGCTGAGATGCTGCATCGATTCTGCGATGCCGCCTTTTTGATTGGCAATCGAAAATTCGATGACATTGCCGTCGCCACCTTTTGTAAGGATGTATCCGGCCTCGGTCAGAGCGGCCACGGCCTCGGGATCGTCCGGGTTGACTTCCACCGAAACGTCGACAGCGGTCTCTTCGACTTCCGGATTGTTCGTATCCTTGTCAGTCTCTGAATCCGAGCGAGAGCAACCGGTAAGGGTCAAACCACCAACGAGCAGTCCAGTCAACAACGAACGATGAAAGATCATGGGCCAAGGGTTTGGGAAGGAGGGCAAAATCAGTTTCATTTGGACGGGGGCAAATTGCTGCGAGGAAGGTGCTGTGGGTGGGCGTCAGCCATCGGCGACTGAGAAGGAACTGCATTCTAGCTGCGATCGTCTTTTTCTTCTTCCCCTACTTTTTGCCCAACGCGCGCTTGGCGGAAAAGAACTCGGTTAATAAATGGCCGCATTGTTCTGCCATGACTCCGTGAGTGATTTCGCAGCGATGGTTGAGACGCGAGTCGGTCAACACTTCATACAAACTGGTCACCGCACCCGCCTTGGGATCGCTGGCCCCAAAGACCACCCGCGGCACGCGAGCTTGCAGAATCGCACCCGCGCACATCAGGCAGGGTTCCAACGTCACGTACAACGTGGTTTGCTCCAAACGCCAATTTTCGATCGAGGCGGCCGCTTGAGTGATCGCGATCATTTCCGCGTGTGCCGTGGGATCATGCAAAGCTTCGCGCTGGTTGGCCGCCGCGGCAATCGCGGTTCCCGATCGCACGATGATCGCTCCCACAGGAACCTCATCCTCCAGCGCGGCGGACTGTGCCATCTCGATCGCCCGCTGCATCCAGTGGCGATCAATGTCCAAGGGATCCAAACTCATGGGTTGCCTGCCGGTGTGCTTGCGGAATTTCCTTCGCTCGACGTCCCGTTTTTTTCAGGGGTCGAATCGTCATCCAAACGCCGCACTTCGATCCCTCGGATCTCACTCTCGCATTGAAAATTCGCGATCCCAACCGGCAAGCAGGGATCCATTTCAATGCGGATGTCAAAGGTGTGCTCGGCTCGGTTGACGCTGGCCCATTCCGCACCATCAATCCACGTGGTCACGTTTTCCGTGTCGACTCGAATTCGGATCTCGTACCACTGCTTGTTCTTGAAATCTTGGTACCCCGTGGTTTCGTTGCTCGAGGCGTCGTTGCCGTCGATGCTGCTGATGCCCACGACGCCACCGCCCCAGCCTCCCAGCACGAAACTGCAGTGATTTTTCCCCACCGGGAAGGTCACGGCCGCGAAAAAATCGAAGCCGTCTGTTCGCCGAGCCTGCATCCGCAGCTCATAGTTTTCGAGTGGAAACTCGCCGGTCCAGCGGATCCCAGTCAGTGGGTCGCCCATCCCCAATCGGAACAACTCACCGGTGGCAGTCGGCTTCGTGTCACCGTCCTCGGACGTTTTCTTCCATTTTTCTCGCGTGATTCCGCCATCCCCGCCAAAGTGGGCTTCGTCCCATTTGCCTGCCAAAGGACGCCAATTGCCGGCTGAATTCGCTGTTTTTTTCGCCCCGGCATCGGCTTTCTCCGCCACAGGGGGAGTTCCCCCGAACTGGCAAGATGCAGAAGATGGGACAAGTGCGAGCGTCAGCATTGCGAAGAATGCCCGCGACGCTAGAAACGAAGCCAGTTTGATCGAAGGAGTGGATTGCGGACGCACGATAGAGACCTTGAACGAACGAATTGTCATAGACGCCCATTGTCCTCGCGAGAGCACCGCTGATGCAACCGGTCACCAAATTTCGACTGCTCGGCTTTCGATTGGCTGTGATCGCGTTGGTTGCCTACTGGGTCGCGATCTTTGTGGGCACGCACCTGCCGAAAATGCCCCAATCGCTGCCGTCGGTGAACGACAAAGTGATGCACTTCACGGCTTTCTTCGGGCTGGCGATGCTGCTTTGCTACTGCACCAACTCGCCCCGTGTGTGGCGTCGTTTTCCGATCATCGTGGCAATGTGCTTGGTGTACGCCTGCGTTGATGAACTGAGCCAATCCTTGGTCCGCGGTCGGCAAACCGACGCCTTGGATTTTCTGGCTGACGCCGCGGGAACCCTGACCGCGGTGATCTTGTACGCAACCGTCCGCTGGGCTTGGTTGAGCCACCGCGAACGATCCGAATCGGTCCACTCGCCGTCGACGAGCTAAGCGTAGATCGCAAACAAAATCGGAAATCCGATGCCGACAATCGTGTGCAGCGCGATTGCAAACCAGTATGGCCCGGGCGTCTTCTCTCGCTCGACAACGATCTTGTCGGCCGCCCATCCGAACATCGCGCATCCCGTGAACAGTTCCAAACCAATCAACAGCACCGCAAACGCGGCAAAGACCAGCATCATCATTTCTTCTTCGCCCGCCGCTTGGCTTCGAGCAACCGTTCGGTGTAACTCGTTCCCGAAGAATCTTCTTGGCCGCTTCCGGACGCTGACGGTCGCGGGGCGTCCTGCGAGTCACCAGATCGGTTCTGCGAAGAATCCAATCGGTCAACACCAGAGTCCTTCGAACCACCCACGTCGATCGATTCCGGCTCGAACCGGGGACTGGCTCGTCGTTGCTTGTTGACGTCCTCTTTGGTTTGCCGCAGTTGATCCAATCGTGCCACCGTCGTTGTCTCTGGCTGGGCATCCCCCACCATCCGCTTCCACCAAGTTTTCAAAAAACCAAATCGAATCGCAACACGTCTCACCAGCACATCGGTGAAGAACAACACGCAAGCCGCCAACACGAACCAAGGCCACGCATCGCGAATGCGACGAGCCAATGGCAAGCCACCTCGGAACGCATCTCGCGAGAGCAGCGCGTCGTCCAAGGTCGCTTCCAACGGTTCCGTCACGACCCCGGCTTCGCCACCCTCGGGTCTCATCGATGCCAACTGTGCGATCAACGTTTCATTCGTTTCGCGGTACCGGAACTCTTCGCTGTAAGGCACCGTCACGCCCGCCGACAACGGTGCATTCCCGTCACCGGGAATCACGTTGACGAAGTACGTTCCCGCTCGATCAATTGGGAAGGATCCCTCATAACGGCCGGGCGCCGTTTGCTCCATTTCCAACATCAATGGCTGCAACTCCGGATCCAAAACGGAGCCACCGACTTCCAGGAAGTTAAGGAATGAATCGTCTTCCCCAAGCGCGGTCACGATCACATCGACCCTATCATCTCGCACCTGAGTCGCCAACGAGAATTGCCCCGTGTCTCCGGTCGGCCGCATCAACCATCGCACCAATTGCGAATGCAGTTTTTCGTATCCGGGCCATCCCGTCCACGCGTTGGTCCAGCGAGCCCCAGCGTCGGTGGTCAGAACCGCAGACCGCCCAAGACCATACGTCCATGTTGCCAAGACGGTCGCGTTTTCGGGCGTGCTGGGTTTGGGCGATTGAGCGATGACCTGCACCAGCGGGCTGTCTTTGACCTGAGTCATGACAAAACCGGTGATGGGTGGAAGCGAGTCCACGCCATCGACGATTGGGTGCGGGAAAACAATCTGAGGCGTGACGCCTCCCGGAGGCTCATAGATCAACGGGCGAGTCACTCGGCGGGCTTCGCGTTGAAAGATCCCAGGCAGCGCGCGTCCCGATTTGACAGCGTAGTACTTGCCGCCTGTGGCACGAGCGATGTCCTGCAATCGCTTGCTGTCAGACAACCCGTGCGATTCCACCGCGACGGTGCTGATCGTGATGCTGTTGTCTTGGAATGCCTGAATGACGCTGTTGGTCGGCGCTCCCGGGTCACCATCGCTGATGATGATCAGGTGCTTGACCGACGCATCGGTTCGGACCAACCCCGCGACCGCCATCCGCATCGCGGGATCGAACTCAGGCATATCGCCAGGCGTCATTCGACCGACCGCTGCCAACATCGCACGGCGGTTGGGACCGACTTCCAACATCCCTTTGGAGCCGCCCCACAACCACTTGTCGCCGTTCATGGTCCAGTGAACCACGCCGGCTTTATCGGCGCTACCAAGTTGCTCGATTGCGGCAATCGAGATCTGCTTTTGCCAGTAGTTTCCCTGCGCCATTTCGCTGGCGTGCATGATCAGAGCCAGCGCGCCGACGCCTTGCACCTTGGTGTTCTTGATCTGGAAATCGACCGGCATCGCTTTTTCAAGCTCCGTTCCCGTCCACCCACCGGCCCCTAAAGAATCCGGGCCGCCGATCATCAGCAACCCAGCCCCGAGTTGCTGGGTGTTGCGGACCAGCATCTCGATTTGGTCGTCGCTGAAGGAAGTGATCGTCTGCGTCGTGTCCCCCGACACCCGCGCCACGCCGGCCAAGATCACCGCATCATAGGGTTGCAGTTCCGCCAACGATCCAAAGAGCTGCGTCGTTGGCATCGGCGTCACTTCGATGTTGGAATCGCGCAACGTTGCGATCAGCAATTCGAAATCGCCAATGTCCTCTGGCCCGTGAATCAACAGCACACGCCCTTTGCCACGAACGTAGGTGTAGCCCGTTGCACTATTATTTTGCTTCAGCGAATCGTCTTCGTCCTCATCCGCGATGAATTCGGCTTCATAGGTGTACGCGGCCGGTTGATCGATTTTGTGCTGCAGCGGGAACACATTCTTTCCCGGTTGCAACTCAACAGTCTGTTCCAACAACAACGCCTCTTCGCCGGCCACCTTTTGCTTGACTCGCAATCGTCCAGTCACAGGCTTGTCTGAGTCGGTCGGCTTTGCCCCTTGGCGGTCGACCACAATCCGAGCTTCAAAAGGTTGCCCTTTGCGAATATTCGAGGGCAGATCGATCTTCTCGACCAAGATCTCTCCGCCAGCTTCTT
>NZ_JBICHO010000099.1:0-6487 GCF_043100905.1 Rhodopirellula sp. JB055
CCCCCGGTTCTCGGGTGTTTAGTTTTTTTTTTTGTTTGGTGTTGTTTTTTTGTGTGGTTTGTGCCCGTGCCTTCTTTAAATAACCTGCAAAAAAAACCAGCCACTCGCCCCCCCCCCCACTACGATCAACCCTCATTTTTAGCTTTGACGGGCCACTCGTTCTTTGTTTCCCTTTTCCGGACGATCGAGTCATGTCTTCCCTGGACGTCACGTTCGAGATTCTCAAGACACACACGTCCCCCAGCGCCGGAGAAGTGTTGCAGCGAGGCGTCACAAGCGGCGACCGCTCCACACGCCAACGTAGCCTGCGAGCCATGGCGCATCGGAAAGACGTCAAGACGCTCAACTGGTTAATCAATCGCTTCGAAAAGTATCACGACGATCTTCTTTCCGCACTGACCACATCCGACAACCAAATCGATGCAGGATGCTTGGGCGCTGTCGTCACCAAGCAACTCGCGAAAGGCGGATGGAATCAAGCCGTGGGACTGCGGTTGATTGATATGATCGAATGCCTGAATCAAACGACGGCACTCGAAACACTGATCGACCTCGCTCAACATCACGAAGACTCGATGATTCGGGCGGCGTCTGGCGAGGTCACTTTGGCGCTTGCCAGTCCCCTTTCCAAACCCATTCGCCACCGCAACCACACCGCTCGCATCGACCCGGAAAAGGAACGATTCCGACAACGAATCGCAGAGCAACTGGCCGTTGCGGTCCAACAACACAACGCTCATCGCAACAACGATTTGCTAGATGCATTCCTGGTCATTTCGGATTGGAATGACGCATTGCTTCAGCAGTTGATCAGCGATGAATCCGCATCGCAAGAGACACTGCTGCGCCGAATGCGGACCAGCGAGCACCAGGCCGTGCTTCAGCTCCTCTCAGGATTCATCCGACGACGCAAAATTCCTGGGCCGGTGATCAGCCTGCTGCTTCGTCGACACGATGCCATGTTCTGCGAAGCCTTGCTGGATACCATCGGGGATTCCCCTACTCCAATCACCGCGATCAATCTGCGCGAATACGGATTGCCGGATTGCCTGCGTGGTGGCGAATCCTTCATGCGTTCCCTTGGCAGTGATCGCGACGCCGCGATGTGCAACTCCTATTCGATCACAATGCCACATGAATCTGAATCGATCCACATGGTTCTAGCAATGCTCGAACGAGGCGACGAAAGCAAAACGCGGGTTGCGGAAGTCTGCCTAAAACGCATTGAAGCGGCGTCTCTCAACGATTGGATCGCGATCTTGGAAACGGCCAGCAAACAGCAAGCCAAACGTGAGCAAACCGGAGACGACTCCACGACGGATCCTGCGATCACCAATATCGACCGCCAAATCGAACAATTGAACGGACTGATTGAACTCACCGACCATGAGTCTGCCCCGCTGGCTCAAGCTGCCCAAGCATTGCTCGTGCATTTGAACACCCACGAAGCCCTGCCAATTTTCGCAAACCTTTCCCCCGATGTCGGTCGACGGCTTGGACGCGTCCTGATGCAAGTCGACTCCAGCACTCTGGACACGGTTCGATCGGGATTGCGGCACGCTGTCATGAAAAACCGACTGGATGCGATCGCGTTCGCCGAGTCACTTGGCCTGGTCGATTTGATGATTGATCCGCTTCGAACGATCGCCGAAACCGATCACCAAGTCGCGAAACTACGGACCGCGAAAGCACTGGCGCACGGGACAGGACCACAATCTGAAACCGTGTTGCGTGAACTCTGTGCCACCCCGAAAGGCTCCTTGCGTGACGCAGCGCTCGCTGCCATGGATGAGCGAGGACTGATCCTATGAATCACGCCTTCCAATTCGCCAAACTGATCCACGCCGATATGTTCACCGAATCCGTGACAGAACCATCTCCGCTGCTGATGAACGTCACTCGAATGTCTGATTTGGCACCGCGGTACGAAACCGCCGTCAATCAATCATCGCTTTCGATCGCCACGATCGCCTGCCTTGTACTGGCAATCATCGCCATCGGCGGCGTCGCCGTTTGGTACTACCGCACGCGTGAACCAGAAGTCCCAACCAGTGACGCGCTCACCATGGAACTGTGCCGGGCTCACGGCTTGCCAATCTTTCACCGAGGCTTGATCGATCGATTGGCCGTCGCGGCTGAACTGCCCCACGCCGCAGAAATGTTCCTTTCCCCAGCTCATTTCGACAACGCTGTCGCGAAAGCCAAACGAGTCATGCGGTTGCGCCGTCATCACCAAAGTTGGCTGGGCGAGATCCGTCGTTCGCTTTTCGACACTTGATCCGCTGAGTGCCCAAGCAACTGATCCGATCAGACGCCGGCGACTTCACACGCTTTGTATACCACCTTGGTCTGGCGAAAACCGATTCGCTCATAAAGCTTGACCGCGTGAGTGTTGGCCGTGGTGACTTCCAAATGCATGCGATCCAGTCCTGCGGATTTGAAACCTGACGCCGCACGCATCATCAGCAATCGTCCCAACCCGTTGCCACGGTGTTCGGGGACAACGCCCAAGTTTTGGACCGCCCCCCACTCATCCAAATCCAAACCTTGGATGGTACCGACGGGAACCGGACGGCCACCCGGACGATCTCGATAGCGGATCAACCAGGTCGCCTCGGGCACAAACGCCGCCCGACTGGTAATCTCTCGCATCAAACGCAGACAACCATCGCGGCGGCCCAAACACGGGAACACATCCGCGTCCATCTCACTGCGGAACGACTGAAATTTCGCTGCCGCATGTTCGCGGACCAATCCCTCGTCAAACGCGGCCCATTCGTAACCGCGAGCGGCCATCTCCGCCGCGTCCCAAGAACCGCTCCACTGGCGCAGATCCATCTCCATGCGGTAACGGCGAAAGTAAGTCATGCCCACTCGGGTTGCCCCCTTTCCTGGATCACGGTCTCTTGTGAACAATCCAGTTTACCACATCAACTGACTTTCGAGATGCAACCTGACACACGATCCCAGCCCTTTCCCCCTTTGTTCGACGATGTGATCGTTCTGACCGGTCCGACCGCTTCGGGCAAAACAGAATTGGCATTGCGGGTCGCGGAAACTCTCGCGGCCGCAACGAATGGCCGGCAAGAAATCGAAATCCTTTCTCTGGATGCCATCGCGGTTTACCGCGGCATGGACATCGGTTCCGCGAAACCCACCCCCAGCCAACTAGAACGAGCCCCCCACCACCTGATCGACTTGGTCGACCCTTGGCAAGAATTCAGCGTGGCGGAGTACCTGCATTCCGCTCATGCATGCGTCCAAGACATCCTGGATCGCGGTAAACGACCGATGTTTGTCGGCGGCACCCCGATGTATTTGAAAGGTGTCCTGCGTGGGTTCGATGCTGGTCCGCCCGCCGACGAAGCGTTCCGAAACGCTGTGGAAGAAGACCTGAAGCAACATGGAATCGGCGCACTGCGGGACCGTTTGCAACAAGTCGATCCGCTATCGGCCGCGAAGATTGATCCGGGTGATTCACGTCGGATGATTCGCGCACTCGAATTCGCTCGTGCCACCGGCACCCCGATCAGCCACCGACAACTGCAATTCGATGCCGCTCGATCCAGCCACGAAGGACTTGTCTTTGCATTGCGAGTTCCTCGTCCGGTTTTGCATCAACGAATCGAACAACGCGTCGAGGCGATGTTCGACGAAGGCTTGGTCGCAGAAGTGCAAGCTCTATTGGCGATGGAACAACCGCTTTCCAAGACATCACGCCAAGCGGTTGGCTACCGTGAAATCATCGAAGCGATCGAGGCCGGTGACGCTCCTGAAACCGCAGCAGAACAAGTCGTCTTTCACACCCGACGTTTGGCTCGACGACAAGAAACCTGGCTGCGATCGTTCTCCGAAATTCGCGGCCTCGGGTCTTTCGAGTCAGACTCAGCCCCCGACCTCGACCAGTGCGTTCAGACGATGGTCGAAACCATTCTGTCATTCGATCGCGGGAACTGACTTCCGCGAACTGGATTCGCTGACTCGGTTCCAATCATCATCGCTCTCAAAGTGTTCGCGAGAGAAATACATGGCGCGGTTGTTTTGCAAATGCCAAACCATGGTCTCGTCCATCCATTCGATTCTTTGGCATTCGTCGCGAAGCAGGCGAACACCGTTCGTTTCAGTCACACTGACCACTTCATCAGGGCTGATCCATCCGTGCTGTTGCCAAGTGGTGTCCTGAGTCGGAATCGCCATCCATCGCCAACTGTTGTAAAAGTATCGCACGGTACTGAGAGCCAAAATGAGAGCCCCCAAGGCGATGAACCAGTGTCCGAAGTGCCAAGCCAACAACGTCGCGACGCCATAGACGACGACCATGCCACCGTTGCGGTACATGATTTTCCGAACCGCCGCGTGGTCCACCGGCACGTGCAACGTGACCTGCCCGTCAAAGGTAATCGCTGACTCAGGACGCTTTCCCAACTGCTGACAATTTCGTTCCATGACCGCATCACGATCCAGTGGCTTCGCATCGGGTTGTTGCCAGATCGTTTGAAGTTCGGTCCAAACCGTTTCGTCGAATCGTTCGAACAATCGCTTGGCAAGATAGAGTTGAACGTAAGGCCCCTCGAACAACGGAACTCGAATGCCATGCTTCGTTGTCTGGCTCCGTCGGCAATAGTCCCTGTTTAGAAAATGGGTTCGTTCACCATCGTTGACCAGCAACCCCGCTGGCACAAATTTACCGACCGCACGCCCCACCAAATCGGGCCGCTGCTTCAACGCCCGCCGTGCTCGTCTGGATGGTTGGACGTATTGAGTCGCTGCCGCAAACCCAATCGCAACCAAAACGCAGATCAAGATTCCCAAAACGGTTTCGGAATCCACACCACTGAAGATCACATTGGTCGTCGACACCACGATTCCGATCGCAAACGCGGGAATGACCATTCCCCACATCAACACCGCCAAAAGGATCCACAGCCCTCGTTCTGGGATCAACTTCCGAATGTCGTCTTCGGTGATCTCGCCATCAAACGCCAGAACCGCGTCGTCTTGATCGGCTCTGGCGAAGGAGTCCGACTCCGATCCGCTCGGTCGCATCGACGTCGCGTACGGGTTCACCGACACTCGTTTTGGGTCGGTCCTCGACGTTGGCTCGGTGTCACCGTCAGCATCCCTCATTCCGGCGGATGCCACCCGTAAGTTTCTGTCAAACCGCCGCATACAATTTCGCGAAGCTGCCCCAACCGAACGGGTTTACGAAGAATTTTGTAGGCCCGCATCCGAGCCGCTTCCCGCTCGATGGCTTCGTCCATCATCGCGCTCATCAAAACGTACGGCATCGCATTGGGACGCTGCGAGAGAATTCGCATCACATCCAGCCCGGTTACACGCGGCATGTGCACATCGAGAAGCACCATGTGAATGGCGTTCTTTTCGATCACGCGGAGAGCTTCGTCACCGTCAGCCGCCTGTGCCGTCTGCACGCCGCGGCGCACAAGCGCTTCGCAAATCACGCCGCGAAAATCGGCGTCGTCGTCGGTCACCAAGACAGTTGGGATCATGCCAGCGTCGACCATGGCTCATCCACACCCCCGCAAACAAAAAAGAAGATTGATTCACGTTCATTCGTGAATCCCTCCATTATACGTCATCAACTCGGTTTTGGGTTGCTTTGCCAGAGAGAGCCTTTTTCCGGCATGATCGGCTCACCACGCTCATCCCTCCTTTCCGCGGGAACCCTCCCAGAACGCCGCTGGACGCCTGAATCGCTCAGTCAATCACCACGGCAATCGAACATCCCGGCTATCATGGAACGCTGCCTCGCGGGCTTCCATCCGCGTCGCGACCTTATCCGTCGGAGTCTCCCGTCACCGGAGCGTTTGCCCTTGAATTCCAAAGCGACCCCGCCTGCCGCTCCTCGTGGCGAAGCAAGCCCTCCGCCAGCGACGGGTTCCAAACCGGCTGCGTCCAAATCCCCCAGCAGCGCTCCCGCAGACGTTTCGGCGGTTGCGGAGCTATCCAAGAGAGTCATCGGCAACGTCGAACACGCGATTGTTGGCAAGCGAAAACAGCTCGTTCTGTCGATGGTCGCCTGGCTCAGCGGCGGACACATCCTTCTGGAAGACGTTCCCGGTGTGGCCAAAACGATGCTCGCCCGCGCCCTCGCGAAAAGCCTCGGTTGCCACTTCAAACGAGTCCAGTGCACCCCCGACCTGCTGCCCACCGATGTCACCGGCACGTCGATCTTCAACCAAAAGAACGCGGAGTTCGAATTTCGTCCCGGCCCGGTGTTCACGCAGATCTTGCTCGCCGATGAAATCAATCGAGCCACGCCGCGAACGCAAGCCTCGCTGTTGGAAGCGATGGCAGAGTCTCGCGTCACGGTCGACGGAAAATCCTACACGCTGAACCCGCCGTTCCTTGTCATCGCCACTCAAAACCCCGTCGATCACGAAGGAACGTTCCCACTGCCCGAGGCCCAACTCGACCGTTTCCTGATGCGGTTTTCTTTGGGGTACCCATCGATCGAAGAAGAACT
>NZ_JBICHO010000100.1:0-12394 GCF_043100905.1 Rhodopirellula sp. JB055
AAGTCAGCTTGTCCAAACTCAACAACGGCCTGGGCGTGGAAGGTGGTTCCATTCGACTGACCGACCGAAGCGGCACGTCGGCCGAAGTCGACTTGTCGCAAGCTCGCACCGTGGACGACGTGCTGCAAGCGATCAACGACGCCGACGTTGATATCCAAGCCACCACCTCGGGCGGCAAGATCCGCTTGCTCGATCAAACCGGACAAACGCTCAGCAATCTGAAAGTCGAACAACTGGGCTCCGCCGAAACCGCTGCCGACCTCGGGCTGCACGGCATCGATGTTGCCTCCAACACCGTTGACGGGAATGACATCCCGATGCCCGATGGACTGGACTCACTCAACGGCGCCAGCCTATCGCAGTTGGGCGGCGGCAACGGCCTGGGCACACTGACATCGTTGGATATTCAAACGGGTGACGGCAACACCGCCAGCGTCGATGTTTCCGGAGCGACCTCGCTGAATGAGATCATTGATGCGATCAACGGCAGTGGGCTGGATGTCATCGCGAAGATCAATGACGCCGGCAACGGCCTTCGACTGCGGGATGTGTCCGGGGGAGCAGGCAACTTCGACATCAGCTCCTCCGACGACACCGCTGCCAATCTCGGAATCGCCGCCTCGACCACGGATGACATCGTCGTCGGCGCCGATTTGAATTTGCAATCTGTGACGCGGGACACTCAACTTTCCGAACTCAACGCTGGGCTGGGTGTTGGCACTGGTAGCTTCACCATCCGAGACAGCAATGGCGCGACCGGCGGGATCAACCTGGCCGTTGATGAAATCGAAACGATCGGCGATTTGATTGACCAAATCAACTCACTCGAAATCGATGTGGAAGCTTCGATCAATGACTCCGGCGACGGAATCGTCATCACCGATACCGCCGGAGGTGCGTCCTCGCTCCAGATCGAAGACACGGGACTGGGAACGGTCGCTGAAAGCCTGGGCCTCGCCGGAACGGCAGATCCCGGTGAGAGCATCTCGGGAAGCGAAGCGTTGTCCATCGAGATTACCGAGGACGACACGCTCGAGTCCATCGTTGAGAAGATCAATGAATCTGATCGCTACGCTGACGCATCGATTGTGTCCAACTCGGATGGAACGTATGGGTTGCAGATCCGCAGTAAACAAGGTGGCGAAGCCGGCCGAATTGCGGTCAACCTGGATGGCGTGGACCTGAACCTACGCACCACATCACAAGCACAAGACGCGCTCATTTCAATCTCAACCGACGGGAGCGCAGAACGGTTCTTGACTTCAACCGATGGCGTTTTTGAAGACGAGATCAGCGGTCTCAACCTGACTGTCAAAGAGGTCTCCGATGAAGCGATCAGCGTCAACGTCGGTGACGACAATGACACGATCGTTTCCTCCATCAAGCGATTCGCTGATCAGTACAACAAACTGGTCGATACCATCGAAGAAGTGACCTTCTTTGATGCCGAGTCCAACGAGGTTGGGTTGCTGTTTGGCTCCACCGAAACGCTGCGAATTCAAAATGGATACTCAAGACTGCTGACGGGCACGTTGCCCTCCAGCTATGGCGACTCGTTTCGTTCCTTCAGTCAACTCGGCGTTCGGTTGGATGAAAACGGACAGATGCAGGTCGACGAAACCAAATTGAAAGCCGCGTTGGAATCGGACAAGGCCGGCGTGGAAGAGTTCTTCAACAAGACCAATGATGACGACGAGAGCATCGGAATGGTCGGGCAACTTTCAAGACTGGCAGACACCTACGCCGGAGTCGACAACGGGATGTTGATCCGCAAGACGCAGACTCTTGCCGATCACATCGAACGCAATGACGATCGCGTCGAATCGATGAACACACTGCTCGACGCCCAACGCGAGCGACTGCTCACGCAGTACTACTCGATGGAAGAAGCGATCGCGAAGATCCAAGCGAACACATCTTCGATCAGCAGCATCGAGTACATCGGGCCAGTCGGATCCGAGTGATCTGCACGCAGCCCGAATTGGCGACCTGAGCCTCATTGGCGGGCCGAGTCTCAAACGCGTTGCAGCATCACGATGACCCGTGCGGCGATCGCCTCGCTGCGTCCGACCGCATCGACACCTTCTCCGGTTTTGGCCTTCAAGCCAATCTGGTCGACACGTGTTTGCAACATCTCGGCAACCGTGTTCCGCATCGAATCAATATGCGGTGCCATCTTGGGTTTCTGAGCCAAAATCACCGCATCGAGGTTGTTGACCGTGTACCCCGCCTCCATCACTTGCCGGAACGCTTCTTGGACAAAATCGCGGCTGTCACGATCCCGGTTTTCCTCGGCGTCATCCGGAAACAATCGGCCGATGTCCGGGCCAGCGATGGCGCCCAACAAAGCATCCGTCACCGCGTGCAGCAAAACGTCTGCGTCGCTATGCCCGATCGCGTGAAATTCTCCTGGCACGTCCACCCCGCCAATCCGCAGTGGACCGCCTTTCCCCAGTCGGTGTGAGTCGTATCCCAGTCCGATTCGCAAGGCGAGCATTGGTGTGGAAGTCATGAAACGTTCGGTCGCAGGACGCAAAATCACGGGCAAGCAGGGTAAAAAACAGCCGTCTCTGGGATCAGCCACGGCGGGGCAGCGTTCAGCATCCGATCGCCAATCTGGCGGCCCGCTGCTTCCTCGCTGATTTCCCTCAACGTAATCCTTGCTGGCAAACAAACCATCCCCCAGGTTCATGCGTACGTGCCGAACAAGGAACCTTCTGAATGAATGTTTCTTGCCGGGTCCTGCCCTTTCGCGATCACGCTCGATTTGGTGTGCTTTCGCGTCCCATCGCACGTTTTCTCTTCCTCGGTCATTCGCATGCTCGCTTTCTCGAACCAATCTTCACGACGGTCACGCAGGCTTGCAACGGCTCCCATTTTGTTGTCCTTGTTCATGGCGACTGGATTGGGGGGGCCTGCTTTGCTCGGTTGGGTCGAACCAGCTTCAGCGCAGGAATCCAGTGCCGGAACAGATGAGCATGACCACGATCACTCCCACAACAACGCTTCCCAGGCACCAGAAGGCGTCGACGGCGGCCGAATCAAAGACGATCCCGAAATCCTCGAAAAGGCCATGGCGGAGATGCCCGAGGACGTTCGGAAGGAGGCCGAGGAACTCTACGCGAAGTTCCGTGCGACGCACGAAGAACTGCTCGCTTCGATGCTGGAACTTCGCACGATGCACATTCGATACAACAACGACATCGACCGCAGTCGCGAGGCCACCAAAGCATTCCGGGCTCAGCAACACAAAACCTGGGACCTGATGCAGCAGCAGATGGAAAACTCCGTCCGCGTTTTTCGGTTGCTGCCCAGCCCTGAAGCAGCCAGTTACATGGTCACGATGGTCCAGCATCACTTCGACAACGACATCTACGACGAACTCACCTACGAAGCCGCCGCCCGGTTGATTGATATCGGACAGAACTACCGCTACCTCTTTCTCTCCGCCGCCCGCGCAGGAATTTCCACCGGCAACTTTGACACCGCTCGCAAAGTCTACGAATCGCTGGAACCAGATGAACTGGAACAAGTCGATATGGCGAACCAGCACTTCATCGATGAACTGGAACGGCAATACAAAGAAGAAATGGAGCGGATGGAAAAGATCGATCGTGACTCGCTTCCACAAGTCCGCTTGACCACCACCCGCGGCGATGTCTTGATCGAACTGTATCCCGACGAAGCTCCCTCGACCGTGGCTCACTTCTTGAAACTGGTGGAGGACGGGTTCTACGATGGACTGGATTTCAATCAAGTTGTGCCCAACATGCTGGCTTTGTCAGGTGACCCCGCTGGCGATGGCCGCGGCAACAGCGGCCAATTCTTGATGGACGAGCACGGCAACGAAAACTCGCATCATGTTCTGCGAGGCTCGTTGGTGATGGCCAAGATCCCGATGGGCGAAGGCCGCTTCATCGAGAATTCCGCCAGCTCACAATTCGCGATTTTCTTCTTGCCCGTCGCGGTGGCTTCCAGCCAACAAACCGTGTTTGGGCGGGTGATCGAGGGCATGGATCGGATCAGCACTCTGCGTCGCCGAGACCCGTCGAAAAGCGACGAGAAGAAAATCCAGTTGCCACCGGACGCGATTATCACCGCCGAAGTGGTCCGCAAAGGCCCGGAATTGCCCGAACCGACCTATGTCGACGTTCAAGCCGAATTGAAAAAGGCCGAAGAAGCCGGTCTGATCAAACTGAAAAAACCGGCGGAATAGGCTCACATTTGGCCGAATTGCGTTCTGCATTCGCCGCAACGTTGGCCAGCACCATTCCGCTGGGTTAAACTGCAAACCTCAACAGAGACGTTCGAGCGTCGCTGTTCCCGCCTCGTCGAAACTCTTTCGCGACCACTTCATGCCTTCACGATCCCCCGTGCGTCCCGAATCTGCATCGCCGCAACAGCCAACTGGCGATTCGGTTTCTGGTTCGGAACGATCCGCTGTGTTGAATCAGCGCGCCAATCGACGCAAGTTCATCCAAAGTGGCGGCATCATGCTGGCCGGCGGCAGTGTGCTGGGGACCAACCTCAGCGTCGCGCAGGGGGCTCACGTCTACGGTGACGACACCCTGAAAATCGGCCTGATCGGTTGTGGCAGTCGCGGAACCAACGCGGTGATCCAGGCCATGAACACCGATGGCGCGACCCGTTTGGTCGCCATGGCGGACGCGTTTGAGAACAATTTGCAATCAGCCTACCGTGCCATCAAGAGCAAACATGGCAACAGCGGCCCGGACGGCAAACGAGTCGATGTGGACGGCGCCCGTTTCGTCGGCTTGGATGCTTGGAAGCACGTGCTGCAAAGCGACGCGGACATTGTCTTCCTCACCACGCCCCCTGGATTTCGACCGCTGCATTTCGAAAAAGCGATCGAAGCAGGCAAGCATGTCTTCATGGAGAAACCCGTCGCGACGGATGCCCCCGGCATACGCCGCGTTCTCGCGGCCAACGAGATCGCCAAACAAAAAGGTTTGGCTGTTGCGGTTGGCCTGCAGCGCCACCATGAATCACGCTACCGCGAATGTGTCCAACGACTGCAAGAAGGCGCGATCGGTGATCCAATTTTCGCCCGAGCCTACTGGAACGGTGCCGGATCCAAACTGCGGCCCAAGCGACCGAATGCCTCCGAGCTGGAATATCAACTTCGCCAGTGGCAACACTTCAATTGGATTGGTGGCGATCACATCGCCGAACAACACGTTCACAACTTGGACGTGATCAATTGGGTGCTCGGCCAACATCCGGTCTCCGCTCAAGGCCAAGGCGGTCGTGACCCACAATCCGACCAAACGCTTGGCGAAACTTTCGACCATCACATGGTCGAGTTCACCTACGCGAAAGACGTGCGTCTGCTCAGCCAATGCCGTCATGTTCGTGGGTGCTGGAACTCGGTCAGCGAACACATCCACGGCACGCAAGGTTCCTGCGACATCAGCGCCGCGATCATCCGTGACACGAACGGCAAAGTGGTTTGGCAAAGCGCGCAACAAACATCCAAGGACAAAGGCTGCCAACAAGCTCAGAACGACCTCTTCGCCTCACTTCGCAAAGGTGAAATCCCCAACGAGGCCGAATACGGAGCGACCAGCACGATGACCGCGATCATGGGGAGAATGGCAAGTTATTCCGGCAAGATCGTTCGCTGGAACGAGGCTCTGCAAAGCGACCAACTGTTGGCCAATGTCGACGCGCTGCACTCGCTCAAGGACTTTGCCCCTGTCCAGCCGCTGGCCGATGGAAACTATGCCGTCGCGATCCCCGGGCAGACCAAAGTTCTCTAAGCACATCGGCAGAAGTGCTCAAACACAACCATGTGATCTGCGAGGGCGTCTGTCCCTCATTTTGAGGGCAAATCCGCGACGAATCGTGTCAATCGATTGCTGAAGTCACGCACGTCGCTACCAATCACGCGTTCGAAATCGATCATTCGTTGACCGGATCGATACGTTTCAAACGGCGGCCGTGTCGCGGTGAAGTTCAAGATATCCGCGAAGGCCTCTGTGTCGCGTTCCGCCAAGTAGAACATCATTGACCACGCCAACGCGTACGCTGTGTGAATCGTCGTCGGATTGCGGAACAGATCATCGCTGCGGATCATTCGGTCCACCCACCTCGCGACTTCGGCGGGATCGTTCATGTCGATGGTTTCGCGAAGTTGCCGTACCGATTCCCGGTTCACCCGCTCGAATAATCGCGTGCCGCTTCGCCCTGAACTCATCGCGGCGGGCTCGAACATTTGGCCGATGCCTTCTGTCACCCAGCTCGGTGTGTCATTGACTCGGCTGTGCACACCACAGTTGAACGCCGATTGATGGGCCGCTTCGTGACGGACCGTCGCCGCGATCGAACTCAATGCTCCGCCATCATGCGTCATCACTCGGTTGCACTTGTTCGCATACAGCCCAGCGACTCGCGAAACATCGATCCCCAATTTCGCGATTTCGTCGTACATTGCACGAGCGTCTGGCAACACGACGGCCACCATCGGAAAGCGACCTTGGCGAACTTTCACACCACGACGTTCCATGTAATCGACGAACGAGCGGTGGCACTGTTCAAACATTTTGGGCCAGCGACTTCCGCGGCCTTTGGGTTGCACCACCAAGAAATTCTGTGTCGCGACCACTTCGAATTTTCGACCAAACTCGGCACGCAATTGATTGCGAAGTTCGACCGAGGTCGTCGGGCGAAACTCACCCGAGATGGAACGCATGGCCTGAGACTTTTCACTTCGGCTGATCGTGTGCAACCAACCGTCTCTGCCGATCACCAATGATTCGCTCTGCGATTCGATCAGGTGCAGACCGCTCTGCCATTTGTTTCCAATTCGAAACTCAACCAAACCCGGTCGAACCGAAGGTGCCAACGTTTTTGAGGACACCAATTGCTGAGAACGTCCTGGGGAAGCGGGCGCCACCGGATCGCCGATCGCCTCGTTGTGCAACAACCCGCTGCACAGAACGGCAGCAACCAATCCGACGCCGCGTTTCTGCCAAGGACGAGTCCCGGGGATCGGCATCCGTCGAATTCGTGTGCCAGAAGACACGACGTTCAACATTTTCGCGAGCTTGGTGAAAGTCATCGTTAAGATGGAAGTCAACGGTGAGGAGCAACAAAGGAACACAACCGAACCGTTGATGCCCCCCAACACCCACGCGATCTACTCAATCCTAGGTTAAGATTGAGGGGCCGGACGGATGGAGAATCTTTTTGAACGGAAGGTTCCTCGTACCGTCACGGTTGTAACGCCCGCTGCTTGGTTTTCAGTTCAATCCTTCTCTCGAAAGCTTGACATGCACCGTTTTCACGTCACGCACCATCGGGTTGTCCCGCTTGCGGTGACCTTGCTGGCACTCTGCATGGCGGCGATCGCTGGCGGCCCGCTCTCCGGACAAGCCCCAGCCCAAACGACGGACCTGGAACTCGAAGTTCCCATCTGGATCGCCGAGCTCGACGCCGACGAAGCACAAACGCGTCGTGCGGCGGAGCAAAAGTTGATCGATGCCGGACCAGATGCCGCTGACTATCTCCCCGCGATTCTCGATGATTTGTCGATCGAGGCACGCGAACGCCTCAACCGGGTGCGCCAAGAGTGGGCGACTCGTAAAGCGGAAACACATGTCGAAACACAACTGATCCGTCTGCAAAACGCCAAGACACTGGGTGAGGCTCTCGAGGCAATTTCGGCCGCCAGCGAAGTCGAATTTGATCTCGAAGCCGCCGGGCCAGGCATCGATCCAGGCCAATCGATTCAGGCCCCGCGTTCGCCACTGAATTTCTGGCACGCCGTCGACCATGTTCTCGACCAAGCCGATTTGGACATCAATTTCTACGGCGGCGACCGCACCACCTTGATGCTGATCCCGCGTCAGGCAAACCGTCCGTCCCGCGTGGAGTCGGCTGCGTACGTTGGCATCTACCGACTCGAACCCACTGTGGTCACGGCTCGACGTGTTCTGCGTTCACCAGAACTGAGCGGGCTGAACCTCAATCTCAGCATAGAGTGGCAACCCAACCGGACGCCCATCGGATTGTCGCTGCCAATCAGCGCAGTGAACGGAAAACTCGACTCCGGTGAAGCCTTGGTTCCTCAGACCAGCGGCGAGACCATCGACATCGCAACGAACAGCGAAATGGCTCAAAGTGAATTTTTTCTGCCGATGCAGCTTCCCAGTTTGCCCGCGGAGAAGATCGAACGTTTGTCAGGCACGCTCACCGCGATGATCCCCGGCCGGCGGGAAACATTCACCTTGGACCTCAACGATCCCGCCGCCTCCCAAACGGAAGACCAGATGACGGTCGCAATCGAATCGGTTCGCAACGCCGATCCTCTGCGGGAAATTCGGATTGGGGTCGAACTGCAATCGGCTGGACGTTCCCTCGAAAGTCACCGCCAATGGATCTTTGAAAACGAGGCCTACGTGCAATTGGAAGACGATACGCGACTGGATCACTTGGGTTATCAAGTCTTTCGCCAAACCGATTCCGGCGTTGGAATTGGTTACCTGTTCGACTTCGGTGCTGCCGGATCACCTCCCCCCGGGTCAAAGTTAATCTACGAGTCGCCCACCTCCGTCGCACAAGACGCGGTCGATTTCATCCTCAACGACATCCCAGCACCGTAGTGATCCCAGCACCGTAGTCAGCGGGTGAAAACAAACCGCGGCAGTGGCCGATGCATCCACTTCATTTCAACGAGGAAGCAAACCTTCCCAGAGGTGACTGCACGACTCGCATTCGTTTCATTGTCACGCCTTCTTCGATCAATCGTTGCTCTTGAAGCGATGGATTGACTGGCGGCAATCGCCCATCGTTGTAGACCACTCGCCACCATGGCAGCGCATCGAACGACGCACCGAGCAATTGCCCCACCGCTCGGTGACGCCGTGGGTACCCCGCTCGCGCCGCGACGTCGCCGTAGCTGACCACTTCTCCCGGCCGGAGGGCTTCGATGGCACGGACAAACGCGGATCGCATCGGGTCCGTTTGCAGGTCTCGCTCAGTCCAATCGGAGGTCATCAATCAATTCAACGTGAGTGGGTTCAGAATTCAACTCGGAATTCACTTCGCTGCCGCGAACCTGAATTTGGTTGCATGCGTCTTGACTACCGACGATCATGTCGTCACTGGGTCGCGATTCCGCATCGTGACAAAACTTCTGCACGTTCGCTTGTCTGTTCTGGTTGGCACCTGGGCAAGTGGCGTCGAACCAAATTTTCAAAGGAGGTGATCAAGTGGATTATTGCTGTATTAGCCAACGGGGTGGAAACCCTTGACGAAAGTCGGCGGGCTGACGCCAGGGTCAGCCACCCCACTCGCGATCACTTTCTAGAACGCGAGCCTAGCCCGTTTGCTGAGATGGTTACCTTGGTCTCAGCAGACGGGTTTTTCATGCGCCTACGGGAATTTTCATGCGCCCCCTGGAACCGGATCATCCAGTTCGCTTCAGTTCACACTGAACGGCGGCGGGAACTCTTTTCGGGATCCAGACGACTCTGCCAAGTCGACGTTGCCTTCCTGCACACTGACCGACTGCAAGTCCAAACCACCACGCTGGATCATTCGAATCAGCGTTTCGGCTCGTTGATCCACGTCCGACATTGCCAACAGTTTGATCTTTTCATCGGGATCAAATGGCAACGTGTAAGCGATGATGTCCGTGATCGGACCGACGCCCATCTGTCCTGCCATCAGATCATGCAAAGACTTTTGCGAGCCTTCGCTGACGGGAATGATCTTCCCGAAGGCCTCAAGCAATCGCTTCTTCAGATCGGCTCGCTTCTGGGTTCCCGCGGGCAAATAGAAGTCGTCAATCAGATCAACACGAGCCGTCCGAAAGGAGCGTCCGGTGTCCAGTTCATGCCGGACGGTCGCGCGACGAATCCCCACAATCAGAATGTTGTGACGGTCGCCTTCGAGTTCCGCGTGTGAGATGATTTTGCCCACGCAGACGGTCGGCGAAATCGGCGGCAACATGTTCAGAGGCAACTTTTGCTTGGTCGACTCATCCAACAACACGCTGCCTTGTGAATTGGTCAGCGTTGCCATCGTGATCAAATGATCCGTCGACAATGCCTCTTGCAACATGTCCACGTACCGAGGCTCGAACACATGCAATGGTTGCATCGCGTGTGGGAACAAAACCATTCCCGGAAGCGGAAACAACCGGACCAGCCCGTCGAAGTCATCCGGCAGACTGGTCACTCCTGTGATCGAATCAAAACTCATGAATCAGTCGTTGCTGGAGAAGGCAATCAGGATTCGCAAAACGTAGTAGAACAGCAACGCGACCGACGCGAACAACGCGAGCGAAGCGGCGACGTACTGACGTGTGTCATAGTGATGCAAAACGTTGGACGTGTCGTACAGAATGTAGCCGCATGCCAAGGCCACCATCGCGGCACTGAAGAACAACCCCAGTGAAAAACCGAAAAGCACGCCGCAAACGACGACGCCCATCGCCACCAAACCCGCGACAAACAAGTACGTTCCCCACGATGCCAGGTCGACCCGAGTGAGCATCACAAAACCGGTCAGACCGGCGAACGTCAGCGTGGTGATGATCCCGGCCAAGATTGGGATCTGAGGCTGGCCCATCACTCGAATCGCGATGTACATCAACGGCAGCATGATCGCAGCTTGCGCGACCACATAAAGCCCCAACCCGGCGTATTGCAGCCCGCGTGATTGCCCGCTTCTGGCCCACGAACGAGCCATCCAACTGACGGCCATGAAGGCTCCCAGCACCAACAACCAACCGTAGCCTCCCGTCATCCGCTGGACCATCATGTCCATCGTCGCGGCGGGAACCACCGTGAACAGCACGACCTCCAATGCCAAGAACGCGAAAACGGCACCGCAGAGATGCGCGTAGGTCTTTCGAATGAAAGCGATTCGATCGGTCTCGTCAGCGTACATTGCGGCGTTGCCATAAGTGACACCGTCGACGCCGGAAGAGTAAGGATTCATGTTGCTCATGGGGTCGCTCGTTTTATTGAAAAGCGGATTCAGTGGGGCGGGAGATACGCCAGTCAGAAAACCTTTGCGGCTCAAGCCGGTTCTACGGAGCAAATCGGTTGTTGCTCGGTCCGAACATTCGGCTTTCCAGAAATATACCCCAATGCGTCATCATGGGGATCAATCGCAAGCCAGAAGTGGTTAAATTGCGATGAAGCAGTCCATCCAACGAACCGCTCACAACGCCCCAGTCCTCGCATCCCCCCCGAACGCCGTCTCGGCCGTGGCTTCTTCGTGGTGATTTGCCAAGCGTCGATTTCCCGAGTGGCTCCGTCCGTTCCGCACCTCGCCACGTTCCGCCAAGGAAGACAGTCGATGATCCTTTCCGGTCAAGACATTCAACAGCGATTGGGCAACGAAATCCTGATCGATCCGTTTGATCCCGAGCGATTGTCGCCCAACAGCTACAACTTGACGCTGCACGACGAATTGCTGGTCTACGAAGAAGTCGTGCTGGATGCGGCATCTCCCAATCGCTATCGCCGAATGCCAATTCCCAAGGAAGGCCTGACGCTGCAACCCGGAACGTTGTACTTGGGACGAACCGTCGAACACACGGAAACTCAGGGGTTGGTGCCGATTATCCAAGGGCGTTCTTCACTCGGGCGTTTAGGACTTTTTATAAATCCTGGTGGCAGCCTCGGACACGCTGGCTACCGCGGGACCTGGACGCTGGAACTGCATTGCGTCCAGCCCGTTCGGATCTACCCCCACATCCAGATCTGTCAGATCACGTACTGGGAAATCAGCGGCGACAGCCCCGAGAAAGCCAGCGAGAAATACCAAAACAGCCACGACATCCAGCCATCTCTGATGCACCGCGAATTGGGGTTCGACGACCGCGACACGCAACTCGAATTGGGGTTTGATGAAGCGATTCGAAGCCTTCCATGAAGTTTGCCGCAACATCGGGCTGTCTCCCGCGACCAAATGTCGCTGCCTGAACGCATTTCGTTGGTGGATCATCCTAGCGAGCGGTTTTCGCCGCAAAATGCCGCGAAATTTCCGGTTCGAAGCGTGACGGTGAAGCTCGATGGGGCCGGCAGGCTCGCTGCAATGGCACGAGCCCCCTTCACAACCCGACGCGTCAGCGAGGGACCCATTGGCACGCTGCAATGGCATACGCCCCCTCGCTAGCGTCAGTTTTGAAGTTGTGTTCTTCTCAAAACCCGAAGCGTCAGCGAGGGAAAAACGATGTTGACGTCACCTCGCTGATGCGTCGGGTTATGAGAAAACCAATGGCACGCGCCCCCATCACAACCCGACGCGTCAGCGAGGGACCCATTGGCACGCTGCAATGGCACACGATCCCTCGCTAGCGTCAGTTTTGAAGTTGTGTTCTTCTCAAAACCCGAAGCGTCAGCGAGGGAAAAACGAT